>JAKAYZ010000064.1 GCA_021816165.1 Planctomycetota bacterium
TTTACCGATGTGGGTGTATCATCCAAGCACATTTCCACCCTTGTCAATCACAGCATCGTGATGCCGATTACGCACAACAGCCTGGCACAAGTTGCGCCCGGACTGCCGAATGTGGATGTGAGTAATTATCGCGGTGGGGTAGCCATTCTGCTGCAAAATATATCACCTCCGGAATCGGTCCATTCCATGGCGGAACGCATCACCAACATGAGTGAAGAACCCGACTTCGCCAGTATTGAATATCGCCCCTTCGAGGTCATTCCCCTGCATTATGCCGCGAGTTCGGCATCCGCCAAGGGGGCGGCTCGGCATCCGGCAGTCACCTCGGCCATCGTGGTGGCGGTAGACCCCAACTTGCTTTACGACGCCAACAGCGAGGCGGTTATCCGCGCCTGGACGAAAAAGGTGGCGGCCCCGGAATGGCGCATTGTCCGCACCGCCCTGACCACCTCCGGAGGCCTGGCCGGCATTACCAGCTTTGCGCCGCAGGTAGCCGCCGAAGCCCGGCTCAATGCCGTTGCGTCGGTGTTGATATCGCTGATTCTGATCGTCATTTACGTCTGGTTGCGGTTTGGAGGCATTCGTTACGGTTTCGGCGTTATCTTCTCCCTGGTGCACGATGCCGTGGTGGCGGTAGCCGCTACCGTGCTGGCGGTGTACATACACAAATCGCCGGTGGGTAAATTTCTCCTTGTAGATAATTTCAAAATCAATATGACCATGATCGCCGCGTATCTGACCATTATTGGTTATTCAGTTAATGATACCATTGTGATTTTTGACCGCGTGCGCGAAAACCGTGGCCGCACCAAGCAGCCGCTGACCGCCAAACTGGTCAATGACTCCATCAATCAATGCTTCGGCCGGACGATCTGGACAACCTTCACCGTGTTTGTGGTTGTCTTAATTCTTTATGTGTTCGGTGGGGCCGGTGTGCACGGCTTTGCGTACGCCATGCTGATTGGTGTGTTCACCGGTGCCTACAGCACGTTGGCGATTGCGTCGCCGATGCTGCTGCATGTGAAGGACAAGCCGACCAAAAAGGATAAAGCCCTGATTGGCGGCGACGGGCAATCACTGACAACCCAAACGGCTGCACCGCAGTGAAACGTTGCTCAAGCAGATTGGACAAAGGCTTTATCTGTTGGATACGTGACGGTGTTTGGGGCCGGTCTGGGCGGTACCGTGAGGTTTTAACTGTCGGTTGACGGCTAAGTTATGGTCGGAATTATTCGATCTTGCCACTTTGCTGGGTACCGATATAATTACAAATTCGAGATTATCCCGCGAGGAACTCTCCGGCGTGTGCTGGGGGTATCCCGCCGTTTTATCGGTGAAGAGGCGTTTTTTAATGTTAAACCAGTCGAAAAAGTCGGAAATCATATCTAATATGCGGATTCATGAGGGGGACACCGGTTCTGCCGAGGTGCAGATCGCTATCCTGACCGAACGGATCAATGAACTGACGCAGCATCTGCAATCGCATAAAAAAGATTATTCATCCAGGCGTGGATTGTTGAAGATGGTCGGCAAGCGATCAAGTTTGCTGAAATACCTGACGCGTACGGATCCGCAGCGGTATCAAAGTGTGATCACCCGGCTGGGATTGCGAAAATAAATGGTTTTTTCACAGGCCCTCCCCAATTTGGGGTGGGCTTGTGTGCTTAGATGGGCGCTAGAAGCCCGCGAAAATTGGTGTAAAAGATTTGGCCGAGAATGACAGTGCTGCAAGTCGGTTGGATTGTATTAGAGTGAAGTTGTTTGCAGCCAAGCATTGGTAAGGTGAATACATGACGGTTGTTAAAGTCGAGACGGAGATTGCAGGGCGTTTATTGACGATTGAAACGGGGCATCTGGCCAAACAGGCAGCGGGCGCAGTGGTGGTGCGATTTGGTGAAACGGTCATCCTCGCTACGGTCTGCACCAGTGATCCACGCCCCGGGACCGATTTCTTCCCCCTCACCGTTGACTATCGCGAGAAAACCTCGGCAGCCGGTAAGTTTCCCGGTGGCTTCATCAAGCGCGAAGGTCGCCCATCCACCAAAGAAACGTTAACCGCCCGGATGATTGATCGCCCCATTCGCCCGCTTTTCCCGATGGGTTACTTCGATGAGGTGCTGGTGCAGGTGATGGTGCTGTCGGCCGATGGACAAAATGATCCCGATGTGCTTTCAATGATCGGTTCGTCGGCGGCCCTGGCCATCAGCCAGGTACCATTTGAAGGCCCGCTGGCGGCGGTAAGGGTAGCACGCGTCAATGGCCAGTTTGTGGTTATGCCAACGGCTGAAGATATGGACCATTCCGATCTGGACCTGCTGGTCGCTGGCACCGATGAAGCAGTCAACATGATTGAAGTCGGTTCCCGTGAACTGCCCGAGGCCGTGGTCTTGGAAGCCATCGCGTTAGGGCATGAGCACATCAAACGGCTGGTGGGAATTCAGCGCGAGTTGATGGCGCAGGTGGGTAAGCCAAAAGTGTGCAGCACCAATCTGCCCCCAGACGAGTTGGTAAATGCCGTGGCCGCCTACGCAGACAAGCTGCGCAGCGCCAAGCAGATTCCGGGCAAAAAAGACCGGGGCGCAGCCGTCGATGCCGTGACGGATGAGATCAGTAAAACCTTTACAAAATCTGAAGGAAACACCGCCGCAACGGCAGTTTATGACGCCTTTCATGTGGCCATGGCCATATCCATGCTGGAAGAAAAGGTGGTGCGCCAGTTGATTCTGGACGGTAAGCGTCCGGATGGTCGCGACAACACAACCATTCGCCCCATTCAGTGCGAGGTGGGCATCCTGCCGCGGACGCACGGGTCGGCCATTTTTTCGCGGGGCGAGACGCAGGCACTGGTTACCACCACACTCGGGACCGGTGATGACGAGCAGATCGTAGACGGGCTTGGCGCCGAGTATTCCAAGAAGTTTATGCTGCATTACAACTTTCCGCCGTTTTCTACCGGCGAGGTAAAGCGGATCATGGGCCCCGGGCGACGTGAGATCGGCCATGGCGCGCTGGCTGAACGGTCGCTGGAACCGGTATTACCAGCCCCGGATCAATTCCCCTATGTGGTGCGCCTGGTTTCGGACATCCTGGAATCAAATGGAAGTTCGTCCATGGCGTCGGTTTGCGGCGGCACGCTGGCATTGCTGGATGCCGGTGTGCCGTTGGTGCGCCCGGTGGCGGGAATCAGCATTGGGCTGGTGACCGAGGGGACCCGTGAGGTGCTCATCACCGATATCCTCGGTGAAGAGGATCATTACGGCGATATGGATTTCAAGGTGTCGGGCACCACGCAGGGGATTACCGGCATCCAGTTGGATTTGAAGATACGCGGTCTTCGTCACGACATTATTGAAAAAACGTTGGAACAGGCCCGGGTCGCACGCCTCGGCATTCTGGAAAAAATGCACGCGGCGATTGCCGCCCCCAGATCGCAAATTTCGCCGCACGCCCCGCGTCTGCTTACCATCCACATCAACCCGGATAAGATTGGTAAAGTTATTGGCCCGGGTGGCAAAACCATCAAACGGATTGTTGAAACCACCGGAGCCAAAATCGACATCGATGATGATGGAACCGTCTTTATATCAGCGGTGGGTATGGATGCTGCCGAACGCGCCCGCGAAGAGGTGGAGCGGCTTACCGAGGATGTGAAGGTAGGTAAGGTCTACACCGGCCGGGTGAGTTCAATAAAAGATTTTGGCGCATTCGTTGAAGTAATTCCCGGCGTTGATGGTCTTTGCCATGTCAGCGAACTGGCAGATAAATTTGTCAAAAACGCGCACGATGAAGTGAAAATCGGACAGGAACTGCGTGTGAAGGTTATCGCAATTGACGATCAGGGACGTATTAAGTTGTCCCGTAAGCAGGCCGTCCGTGATGAGGCGCAGCATCTGGGCCAGACGCCCGTACCAACGGCGTAAAAAGCTGTGATGACGGCGTCACGGCTTGGTAGAAGCGGTATTTCGGATGTTGGGGTAAATCCGGGAGGCGGCCATGCCAACAGGACGCGTGAAGTGGTTTAATCACCGCAAAGGCTTCGGCTTTTTAGTCGATGAATCTGGTAATGAGGTGTTTATTCATTACACGGTGATTGACGGCCGGGGTTTTCGTCGCCTGCACGACGGCGAAAAAGTTCAGTTTGATGTCTTTCGGGGACCCAAAGGCCTGTGCGCTTCGCGCGTGTATCGGCCGCAGCCCCGCAAGGCCGCCGAGGAATTTAAACAAGCTTTGGCGGAAGACTAAGGCGGCCCGCCATCGGTCAGCCATGAGGCGGTTTCAGCATGATGAGCCGATCCAATCCCGCGCCCGCCGCGGACTTACGTCCATCAAGCAGCGATCCGCGGGAGTCAGAACGCGAATTTCGTCTGCATCAACTCGCCAAGCTGGGTGAATTGGCCGGTGGCCTGGCACACGAACTGAAAAATCCGCTCTCAACAATCAAACTTAATCTCCAACTGTTGCAGGAAGATATTGCGGCAGTGCCCGATATGGACACCAGCCGGGCACGCGTACAAACCCTGCGACGGGAAGTGGATCGGCTTCATCAGACGCTGGATTCCTTTCTAAAATTTGCCGGTCGGATCGAACTCGATCGGCAAACGGTGCACGTCAATTCCATCATTCGTGATATGATCGATTTTTTCACGCCGCAGGCCGCCGCACATCAGGTTCGCGTGCATGCCAGCCTCGCTGACGAGGATCTGAAGGTGAGCCTTGATATTAATCTTTTCAAGCAGGCCCTCTTAAACATGATGCTTAATGCAGTACAGGCGATGCCCTCGGGAGGCGAATTGATTATCCGCACCGGCGTGCACGATTCCATGCTTATTCTCGATGTATCCGACACGGGAATGGGTATTCCTCCGTCGCAGTTGCCACGCCTTTTTGAAGCATTTCACACCACCACAAAAGGGGGGACCGGCTTGGGATTGGCAACCACACGCCGCATTATCGAAGAGCATGGCGGCCACATCAGTGTTGAAAGTCAGCCGGGGCGGGGCACTAATTTTAGAGTCGAATTGCCGCTGCGGGATAAAGAAGTTATACCATCTCCTGTGGATTAGCCGACGGCGGCGGTCAGGTATCTCTTTGCAGGGACGCGTAATCATGTCTATCCGTATGCTTATTTCAGATGTAGACGGTACCCTGCTCCGGCCGGATAAATCTGTATCGGCCGGGAGCCGCGCCGCCATTAATAAGGCGCGATCCTGTGGCGTCCGGTTTACGGTTATCAGCGGTCGTCCGCCACTGGGCCTGCAATTTCTGGTGGATGCATTGGAACTTACCGAACCGATCGCTGCGCTCAACGGAGCAATGATTGTCTGGCCCAATTTAAGCCTGCTGCAGGCGACCACCATTGAACCGGTCGTCGCTGCCGAGGTGGCAAAAATCATCCAGCAGCATGGGCTTGAACTGTGGCTTTATACAATTAATAATTGGCTGGTGTCCGATCTGCAATCCCCCCGGGTTCGCCATGAAGTGGCGGTTGTCCATCACGAGCCATCGCTCATCCCCGCAGGCGGAGTATTTCCCCATTCAATAACCAAAGTGCTGGGTGTCAGCGATGACCATCCTCTGGTGCAGCGGTGTGAGAAGGCGGTACTGGAGAAATTTTCGCATCAGGTCGCGGCGAGTCGATCGCAGCCGCACTATCTGGACGTGACCGCTCCCGAGGCGGATAAGGGCTTTGGCGCAAGTTCCCTGGCCCGGATCGTCGGTATTGGCCTTGAATCGGTCGCGGTCATTGGCGACGGCCCGAATGATATCCCGATGTTTCAAAAGGCGGCACTTAGCGTGGCCATGGGCAATGCGGATGAGGCAGTGCGCCGTGCTGCGCAATACACCACCGACACCAATTTGGACGATGGTTTCGCGCGCGGCGTTGACCGGTTTGTGCTGCCGGCGGCTGGCCGGCGCATTTGATGTGCTCTACAGACATGAGAAGGTGGCCAGCGGATGCGAATACAACCCGGTACAAACTATCGATGCGCAACTGGACTGTTGCTGGCGGCGATGACCGTCACACTGCTCGGCGGCTGTGCCGAGCAGACCGTCACGCCGCCGCATCGGCTCTCGGTCATGCCGTTGGCTGTCCAGATTCATCAAATCAACCAGATTGCCGCGCGAATTCATGCCATTCGGCTTACCGGGTCAATAACCATTCATTACTATAACCGCCATAATCAGGCCCAATCACTTTCACTTCATGCCGTTCTGCTCATTAATCGGCTTGCGTCGTCGGCCACCTCGGTGGAATCTTCATCCCGGCAGGCCGAAGTATTGCTGCTTACCACCTATCTGGGCCAGAATGCCATGGAACTGGGAGTGAACCGCCGCGGCTATTGGCTGATTAATCATCAGAAAAATGTGGCTTACATCGGCCATCTCGATTCGAGCGGCCAAACGCCGCCCGGTGTACTGCCGCTGAATCCGGCAGAACTGCTCGGGCTGCTGGGGTTTGCTTCGCTGCCGACCGATGGCCGCACCTTGCGGACAGTTGTGCCCGGCGCTGCAGATGTGAGACTGCTGGTGCTGGGCACCGAGCATGGTCGGCCCGCGGTGCGCCGTCAGATAGATATCAGCCGTTATACCGGTCGCATTGTGAAGGTGACACTTTTTAATGACGATGCGCGGGCATCGGCCATTTGCTCTCTGGCCCATTATCCGACGCTTGCACCCGAGGCGCTTGATTCCACCCACACACCGATAGCCAAATTGATTTGCCGCCGTTTTTCCATCACCGTCCCGGCACGTCGAATTTCTATTGCGTTCCATGTGCACCATGTTTATGCCAAGCTTCCCGGCAAAGCCCGGTTTATTTTTCGACGGCCAAGTTTGCAGGGCGATAAGATACGTGAGATCGTGCCGGCAGATGCTATGCATCAAAGGTAAATCCTTAAAAAAACCGACTTTATTTGCGCGCTGGAAGCCGGCCCGTTCCCGGCGGTCCGGTGTGGGGTCGATACAGGTCAGGCGTCGATCCCCGCCGGTTCAAAATAGCGTATGGGACGATTGTGATGAATAAGATGAAGTTGATGGGCGTATTGAAAAAATAATTCAAGTCCCCGCCGCCGCTCGGGGGTAATGTCATATTTCAAGTACTGGGTGAAATATTTGCGGGCCAGATTCACCGGCCAACGGGTGGCGGTTGCATATTGCGCTACCAGCGCATCCGTCATGGTGCGCCCCTGCCGGCGCGCCTCGGCAAGTATGCCAGCTAAGTGTGGATCGAGACTGTCGGTTCTCATCATCCACATGGCAAATACGAAGGGCAGTCCGGTCAGACGCTTCCATTGTTCTCCAAGATCCAACTGCACGGGAAACTGCCATTGATTGGGCGCGGCATTAACCACCTTGTCGCCGATCAGCAAAAGAGCGGCGTCATCCGCCCACGTTGTATGGTGTGCGGCGGCATTTAGCGGCGCAATGTCGGGTCGGACGCCATAGAGTTCCCGCAGGATAATTTGCGCAAGAATGACACTGGTATGACTATCAGTGTCGGCATATAAAAGGCGAATGTGCGTGGGCGGAGCCGGTGAATAAATGCGAACCGTCAGCGTGGGGCCGTCGCAGCAAATTCCCCCGGCAGGCACCAGCATCAGTTCGCGTTCGCTTTTTTGATAATCCACCACAGGTGTAAGGGCGGCACGAACCATTCCGCCATCGAGCATGGAAAGTAATTGGGCGGGGACCGCAAAATGCACCCGGCAGTCACTGCGCTGAACAATCGGCTCAATTAATGGTTTTGAATTTAAGTAAGAAACGCATCCTATTTGCCATTGCCCGTTCGACTGATTCTCATGCATCCAAGTCTCCTGCTGCTGCACCATTCTAGTGGGCATAACCTCATATGTCATAAGCGATTGTTAAATATCTTCACGGAGCATATCCCGGGCTCGCTTTGATGGTAGGTATCAGGCGGGCATATCTGCAAGCGGTCATCCCCAAGGCGATTGCAAGGTAACGGCATAGACCGACAATGCGCATACGCCCGGCGTGTTAAAAATCGCGAAAGTAATTAATACGCGGG
>JAKAYZ010000065.1:0-7258 GCA_021816165.1 Planctomycetota bacterium
TAACTATGAACAAAAACCGCCTTGGGATGAGTCTATAGTAAATAATGAGTCGTGTCAAGTCATATGCATCTATTTTACAGAAAATATTTTTCTACTTTACAAGACGGTATCAGACAGCTCTCATGGCAGGCCTGTTGCATGCGTACGACGGCGTGGCGTATAAAGCGCCGGGCGAATGGTTGAAACGCGAATTCGGCTTAGGAAATCACGATTTATAACGTGAGTTCAGGATAAGAAGCCATAGTTAACAAATGTTTCTGACGATGTTTCAAGCGACCAGTCGGCAAGCGGCCAGCGAAAGGGGTTATCCCGAATTCATGTATTTATATACATTTCTGGCGATTTTCCCGCGACGGTACGATGAATTGTAAAAATAAAGTGCGTAATTTTGAGGCGGGACGCTCGGTACCAGGATGCTTTTGGCACGCGTGCACAAGGCACGCGGCTAAATGGGTTGACGGGTGCGGCAGGCATTGAGCAATTTGCTCCGGCGAAAAACGTATAGCCCTGAAAAACCAGCCAATTACAACCGCCCGTATCCCAAACGCACCTTCACACAAGGACCGGCACGCCAGAGAACCGGGCATCGATCGCCGTCAATGTTCTATTTGGACATGCGGCGCAATGGGCGGAATGTACATGGGGCGAATCAACACGCGCCGGGGAGGTTCAGACGGATGACGCAAACGCCAAAGCAGCAATTCAACCGCCGCGCGGCCAATGGCTTCGGCCTGTATGTCTATATTAATCAATCGACGATCGAGGGCCTCAAGCCGATGAGTGTCATTGACGCAGCAGATAAACTCCATGTCCTTTCCCAACTTGAGTCCGCGTGCCTCCAAGGCATGATATACGTCGGTTACTTCGCCATCGCTGCCCGGAACGAAGATTCCGTACGGCCGGGTCTGCCCCGTGACTAACTGTTCAACCATTTCGGTAAGCTGTGATGGATGCGAGAGAACTCGGACGGGGAGACTCGCTTTAGCAGCCTGAGCTTGAAATGATCTGATGCGCGACTCAAATGCCGCATGGACAGGAATCATATTGATGATGGTAAGGCTGCCAACCTGACAACCGTGGAGATACTTAAACGCCATGGCGCCGATTACCGTATTATCGTCCTGAATCGAGTCCCACTGTTCACCAATGGATTCAACCGACTCCAGCATGTGGACATGTGGAAATCTGAGCACCTCGGTGGCGAGCTTCTGATCGCGAAAGCCCGACCGGATAATGAGGCCGTCGACCAGACGTTTATCCAAGGTTGGCGGCAGATTGCCGTGCTCGGTAATCCCAGTCACCACCATGGTGAGACCCATTTCGCGGAGAGTTTCTTCAATGCCGTGTATCAGGCGGGCGCTGAGCGGTGTTCTGATAGCCGTCGCATGTGAATCGGGAAACACCACGGCGATAACGCCGGTTCGCAAGCCATCGACGCTTTTTCGCGGCCGCCCTTTTCGGCGCACTTCCGGTGGCATGTAACCCGTTATCTCAATGGCTTTTCGAACCCGTTCCACCAGTTCGCCATGCACCTGCGGAGCGCGGTTAATCACGCGCGACACGGTGGCAGTCGATACTTTTGCCTCCCGGGCCACATCCACAATCGACGCCATAAAATGTTCCAATCTTCTACCCAGCCCCCCTCGGCGGGCGGGCCAGCGCGTTTATCCATTCAAACCGCGACGTAAAGCGGCAGGCCGTGCTCCATATAAGCCAGATGAAATGATACAGGCATACGGGCGTGAAAAAAAGTAATGACCGGTAACGGGTGTTACCGGTCATCACAACTTTCAGAAAATGTTTTACCAGAAAAAACTACCTTTAATGGTTACCTGCGAGTGGCATTACGCCGCAGGCCAAGCATTCCGAGTCCCACCGTGCCCAGAACAAACATTGCGAGCGTGGACGGTTCTGGTGTGGTGGCCACACTGATATCTGTGTAGCCAGTTAGGGTAGGATCTGATGCGAACGACAAATCGCTGCTGGTGGCGGCGACTCCGTTAACCAGGAAGCTGGAGTTGGTGATGCCCGTAAGGGACGTAAAGTTCCAGTCGCCGCTGGTATTGCTGCTGTTTTTCAACACCAAGGTGCCGGGGGTGCCGTTTCCCGTGACAAAATTGAAGGCTTCTGTGCCGACGCTAGAACCGGTGTCAAACGCGATCGTGTTGGTATTGACGGTCACAACTCCACCCGCCAGATTAAAGGTGGCCGAGGAGTTGGCGACAGCACCAAAATTAAGGTGTGTCAAGCCCAGTGTCCCGCCATTGAGGGTGTAGCTTACCGCGGTGGAACTGGTTGCAGCGGTGGAACCGGGGCCGGTTCCGATTTGCAGGCCCTGGCCGCCAATGGTAACTGTTCCAGCATTCTGTACGCCGGTGGCATCCTCACCGGAACCGTTAAAGCTCGCGGAGCCAAGCCTAAGGCCATAGGTCGCACCACTGGCGTCAAGTGTGCCGCCATTGACCGTTAATGCCCAATTTTTGGAGCTTGGGTCAAAGTTCGACCCAGCACCGCCGATGGTGATTGTACCGGAATCCAGCTCCAAGTTTGGCGCACCCCCGCGATATCCAGTCGAGAAATCAACATTGGCACCATTTACGGCTAATGTTTGGCCAGCGCCGCCGGCCGCAGGATTATTATTAGCCACGGTAAGCGTATAGGCTCCGCTGCCGGTCAGCGTGGTGTCGGCATTGATATTAAGCTGCGCGGCGCTTACGTTAGCATTGATGCTTGCGGTGGTAACGGAGCCAAACTGGGCAGCATCGCCGTTAACCCAAGCCGAATTCGCCGAACCGCCATTGGACGTAGACCAGTTTTGGGTCGTGTTATCCCAAGCGCCGCTGCTGCCGCCAGCCCAGTACAGGGTGGTGGTGGCTTGGGCCGACGCTGCAGCGGCCATCAGGCATGCCGCAACCGCCATTGAAAGATTTCGGGTTAATTTACTCATGGGGATTCCTCCAAAAAAAACTTGCTCCAGTCGCAGGAGCCGTTACATCGACATCCGCCCGCCCTACCCCAAGTAAAACAGACGGCTGTTACACAAATTTATGGCCGGTCTGCATGCAGTCCTTGGCCCGGTTCCAAATTGACGCCGCTTCGCAACTCTCATGCCCACCTCTGAACATTTCCGAACGGGAGAAAATAGAAAAAATCTCCCAAGCGATTAAGAGTGTAACCGCGCCGAGGTGGGTTGTCAAGTAAAATATGGAAACTTTTCTGATTTTTACTTACATGGGATTTTAACGCGCTTTTGCAACGTCGGCGATTGAGCGAATTGCCCCCATTTTCAGGCCAAATATTTGCATAAAATCAAACCCACCGGCATCCCTTGCACGCATGCCTGAAAGCGTAACAGCGGCATCGAGGCGCTGTTGCTCCCTTTTTTCAGGCGTGGCCATCGCGGCCGGCCCGCCCCCCCCCAACCTTTTGAGATTTGAGAAACAGATAACGGCGTCGGCGGAATAACCCGCCGCTTGACAAAGCGTTGGGAAATATTATAACCTCATGTTGCTAATTTTCTAAGGTGTAAACCGGAAATATTCCAATGGAAGGTTTTATGGATGCCGCATTGTCGCAATCGAAACCATCGGCTGCTGATTTGGCCCGCCCCACCATGCCATTGCAGACTTTTTCCAACCCCGTCATCCGGGGGTTTAATCCCGATCCGAGCGTTTGCCGGGTCGGGGAGAATTTTTATCTGGTGACGAGCAGTTTTGAATTTTTCCCCGGTGTTCCGGTTTATCACAGCCGGGATTTGATCCATTGGAAGTTGCTTGGACATTGTTTAACACGTCCAAGCCAGTTGCCGCTGGCGGGGGCCGCCGATTCTGGTGGAATTTATGCGCCGACCATCCGCCATCATGCCGGACGTTATTACATGACGACTACAAACACGTCGCACGGCGGCAATTTTATTGTCTGGGCCTCTGATCCCGCAGGCCCATGGTCTGAACCGCTCTGGATTGAGCAAAAGGGGATCGATCCATCCCTCTGGTTTGATGATGACGGAAAGGTTTACTTTACGAGCAATGGCTCCCATTGGGCCGCTGAACGCGGAATTTATCAGTGCGAAATTGATATCGACACCGGCAGGCGATTATCCGAGACGCGGCTGATATGGCGTGGTACGGGTGGAAGTTATCCTGAAGCCCCCCACCTTTTTCGGCACGGCGAGTTTTATTATCTGGTGATTGCCGAGGGAGGCACCGAGGCCTGCCACATGGTAACCATCGCTCGCAGCCGAAGCGCGTACGGTCCGTTTGAATCGTGTCCGCGCAATCCGATTCTGTCGAATCGATCATTGGAGAGCCCGATACAAAATACCGGGCACGCCGATCTGTTTGCCGACCAGAACGGCCGCTGGTGGGCGGTGTTTCTGGCGGTGCGGCCCCACGACGGGGTTCATCATTTGGGCCGTGAGACATGCTTAGCGGCGGTGCAATGGGATTCGGATGGCTGGCCGGTCATCAATGGTGGTGCGCGAATCACACTCAGGGGCGTAGGGCACCTGCCGGCTGGCGAACCGGGAATGGATAATGAGCCGGTGCATCGGATCATGGAGGGGTTTGGTGGCAACCAACTTTCCGCTGATTGGGTGTATTTGCGAAACCCGACGCCGCACCATTACAGCTTGCAATCTGATGTGCTGACGTTGCGGCCCACCGTCAACCATGTGGATATGACTGGTTCTCCGACTGCCATCTTCCGGCGACAAACGGACTTTGAGATGAATATGTCGGTGGTTGTAGATTTTGCCCCCGTGCAGCCTGGGCAGGAAGCCGGCTTGGTCATTTATCGCAGTACCCGTCATTACGCGCAAATGGCGGTTACGAGCAGCGGCCAAGGAAGACAGGTATTACTTCGGCGCCGCATTGGGTCGATGGTGCAGGAAACGTGCGTGGATATTCCGGGCGGTCCGGTGATACTGGATGTGGCTGCCGACCGCCGGGGGTACAACTTCAGTTGGGGAATTGATGGCAGGGGGACGGGAGGCTCGCCATTAAGGTTTATGGGGCATCACGAATCGCGCTATCTTTCCAGTGAAGTGGCGGGCGGATACATCGGTGTCATGCCGGGGCTTTACGCGGCTGGCGCGCAAGGGGATGAAGAGCGGGAGCCGCCTTCAGCGGTGCTGAGCCATTTTCGCTATCGCTGCGCTAATGGGAATTGACCCCGGGTTGCCGACACCGTGCATCGGTGCCATGGTCGGTGCCGTAGCTTGACACCAGATGGTTCGCGGAGAGTACATGTTTGGGATATCAATTTTAGATATTGTTGTGCTGGTTTCGGCCTGCGTTGTCACCATCATAGTCGGTATCGTTGCGTCGCGACGGGTGAAGGGCGAAACCGATTATTACCTCGCCGGGCGCAAGCTGGGGGCATTTCTTCAATTCTTCATGAATTTTGGCATGATGACGGATTCCAGCGGTGCACCGGTGACCGCCTCGGCGGTGTATCAAAGCGGCGTCAGCGGAATGTGGCTGTCGTACCAACCATTATTTAATACGCCATTTTTCTGGTTTACATCTGTCTGGTGGCGGCGGACGCGTCTGATCACGGCTCCGGATCAATTCATGGAGCGGTTTAATTCCCGTCCGCTGGCGATGGCAATGTCCGTTTACGCCATCCTGATTGCCGTTATGACCATCTCGCTGGGAAATATCATCGCATACAATGTGGCATCGGCGATGTTCATCAAGCCGGCAAGTCAGTACACGGCGTCGGAAAAAACAATGATTCAACAATACCACCGCTATCGGGTGCTGCGGGGCGAATATGAATCGGCCACCCTGTCGCCACGGCAGCTTCCCGAGTACCGGAAATTGCGTTCCATGCGGGAGGCGAATCTGCTGCGGTCCAGCGTGTCATATGTGCATCAGGTGCCTTTTTATCTGGTATTTGTAGGGATAATCGCATCGTACATTATTCTCGGGGGCGTTCGCGCCGCAGCCTATACCGACGCGATACAAGGGATGCTTATTCTGGCTTTTTCGGTATTGCTTATACCGATGGGTCTTAAAGTGGTGGGCGGTTTTGCCGGGCTGCACCATGCACTGGCGGCAAGTAATTTTGATATTTTTGGCGGCGGCTCGCACAGCGGTCTGCAGGAATGGACATGGTATTCAATTGCGGCTTTTGTGCTGCTTGGGGTGGTATCGAATCTATTTCCCAACGGCGTGTCGATAACGGGTCGCGATGAAAAGGCGATTCGCATCGGTGTGCTGGGAGGTGCGTTCACCAAACGCTTTGTCATGATTCTCTGGGCATTGTGCGGGCTGATCGCGCTGGCGATATTTCATGGCACGCATCAGTTGTCCAATCCGGATCATGCGTGGGGCGCGTTGTCAAAACAGTTGCTGGGGCCGGGCCTGCTGGGACTTATGATTGCGGGGCTACTGCTGGGACATATGCCCAACATGGGCAATTATGCAGTCATTTTTGCCTCCACATTCAATCGCAATGTCTATGAGCCTATCGTGCGCGGCCGCAGCGCCGGACACTACATGCTGGTGGCCAAAGCTGCGACGGGGGTCATTCTGGGGGTGAGTATTCTGGGGGCTATTTTCTTCGGAAGCATAGCCCCGCTGTGGATTCAGATTGTCGCGCTTAACGCCTTTCTGGGTGCCACGGGAGTGATGATGTTTGCATGGCGACGATTCAGCGCCTTGGCGGCAGGCCTCGCCTGGATTATCTGGATTGGAATTTTCAGCGTTCTGCCATGGGCGATCGGCAATATACCTGTGCTTGCACAATCCAGGGCGCTGACCATTGAGGCATCTATCAAGTTGCCGATCAAGTCTACCGCCGGCGCTGCGCCTGAATACATCACGGATAATCACCCGATATTCTTTGCAAGCCTCCGTCATGTGGACGCCACCAACCCGCGTTCCCCCATTGAAGGGCATGGTCGCTTCCGCATGGAACTTTATACCCTTTCGCTGGTGGGGCTGCCGGTAAAACAACTTTCGGTGGCTGAGATACGCGCTATTGACTGGCTCTTCGACGCCTTGGCACCACTGGTATTGATGTTTATTCTGGGCATGCTGTTTCCGAGCCGTGAAAGCCGCAAACGCCGGGCAAAACTGTTACCCCATGGCAACTCTCCCGCGCCCGCGGACGGTTCGCCGGATGCGGAGGCCTATGCTGCGGCGGTTATGCGTGGCAACTTAAGTCTGCTGCTGGCAAGGAGGGAGACAGCCGAGCAGGCGTGCCTGCGGGTGGACCGCTTTTATGCCAAATTTCGCACGCCCGTACCGCC
>JAKAYZ010000065.1:7268-8009 GCA_021816165.1 Planctomycetota bacterium
GACGCAAAAGATGAGGAGGCGGAATTGGCGGAGAGCTTTCGGCATCCCGACCGCTTTGATCACCTGAAGATGTTTCCGAATTCAGACTGGGAGTTTACGCGACCAAGTTGGCGCGACACTGTGGGCTTTGCCGCGTGCTGGGCGGGTGTGGTGGTGGTATTGATTGTACTCTGGTGGGTCATGCAGATCGGGAGCTAGAAATTTGCCTGAGTAATAACAGGGGCTGCGATTATCTGTACAGCCTCCCGGGCTTCCATGATTGTCAGATATGAAACCGGTCACGACGAAAGGTAGATTCATGCGGGCGGCGAATCAAAAGCCATTTTTAAATGTAAAACTTCCGTTGGAAGAACGCATCAGCGACCTGCTGGAGAGGCTCTCCGTGGAGGAAAAAATCGCTCTTATGATGGATGAATCGCCGGGAGTGGCAAGGCTGAGTATCCCTCCATACAAATGGTGGAACGAGTGTCTTCACGGCGTGGCGCGCGCAGGCCGCGCGACAGTGTTCCCACAGGCGATTGGGCTGGCCGCCACCTTCAACCCGACTTTAATTCGACGGATCGGCGAGGCGATTTCAGCGGAAGCCCGCGCGAAACACCACGAGGCGATGCGCGAGCACCGCCACCAGCGCTACACCGGACTGACATTCTGGACACCTAATATCAATATATTCCGCGATCCGCGGTGGGGACGCGGTCAGGAAACCTACGGAGAAGACCCACATCTCACGGCAACCATGGG
>JAKAYZ010000066.1 GCA_021816165.1 Planctomycetota bacterium
CGTGCAGCCTCGGAAAGAACTGCCGTACCAGGAAATTTGTTGAATTTGCCCAACAGGCCTTCGAAGCGTCGCTGTATGCATCTGCCCGGTGTCTCCGCCGCGGAAGGAAAAACAGCCCATGAATATGTGAATTCCAGACCAAGCGCCGCCTGAATTTCCTCAATATCTTCCTCCGTCTGGAGTACATGGGCAGTGAATTGGTCACGCGTTCGAGGTATGAGCACCAGCAAATTCCCGACCATATCGGGGCTCAACCACGGGAAACCTCTGCCGAACCTCGTCAATCTGTATTCGGATCGTGTGCCCTGTCCATACCACGTGATGTCCGATTCAGTTTCACGGGAATCGGGCCATCTGATGAAAACCCGATGTTTGACATTTTTACCGCCACCGGGTGGGTGCGGGGTAAAGGATCTCCAGGCCGATTTGGGAAGATAAAACCCAGCCTGATGCGCACCAGTCAGTCCGCAGTCGTTGGCGGAGATGAATTTCAGGAGGGCGGTGCCATATTTAAGTGCGGCGGCAACAGCCTGTTCACATTGAGCCGAAACCATTCTGGAGTTCCTTCTACATGGCCGCAGTTATGCCGCACCGCGGGTCGATTGAACGCGGTTCCGGCCCTTGACCAGACATCCGGTACCGTAACCGGCCAGATGGCGGCAAAATACCTCAACAATCTTACGGCCGACGGCTTCAACGATATCAGGGACTACGGAATTTCCGAACTGCCGATATGCCTGTGTATCCGAAACCACAATGGGAAACCCATTCGGGTGGCCGAATGTTCTGGCGTTCTCTTCGCTGTAACCCATGAGTCTTGCCGTCTCACGTGGTGTAAGCCTGCGTGGATTGCGACCATTCTGTCTGATCAGAATTTCAGAGCCGTCCTTGTAATATCTGGCACTGAGGGTCCGTGTAATGTCTTCCGGGCCGACCAGTCCGTAACCGAATCCATTGCCTTTTTCGCGATGTCGCCTCGCATATTCCTGCAGGTAATTCCACAGATGGTCAGTCAAGGTGTATTTTTTATCCGGATCAGGATCCAGTACATCGGCCAGTGTGGGGTGGCCTGTCGGCGGCTCCGGAAATTCAAATGGAGGGCTGTTGCCGAACACTGTCCGGTCAAAGCAGACAATCAGAATTCTTTCCCGATGCTGCGGCACCCAGTGCGCTGCGTCAATGATGCGGGAAAATACCCTGTAGCGCAGCCGTTCCAGTTCAGATTGAATAACCATCCATGTTTTACCACGATCATGCGATTTCAGATTTTTGACATTTTCAAGGAAAAGTACCGGCGGACGTTTTGCCTTGACGATATCGCATATCCTGAAAAATAGATTACCCTGCCGCTGGCAGTTGAATCCATGGGCCTGGCCGAGGGAATTTTTCTTGGAAACTCCAGCAATGGAAAAAGGCTGGCATGGAAAACCGGCGGCAAGGATATCGTGATCAGGTATGTCCTTCATTTTCACAGCATTGATGTCGCCGTGAATTTCATGATCACCGAACCATGCCTGATACGTTTTCTGACTGTTGCGGTCCCATTCAGAAGTAAAGACACATTCTCCGCCAACTTTGGTAAGCCCGATGCGAAATCCGCCTATCCCGGCGAACAGATCAATGAATCGGAACGGCATGAAAGGTGCAGCGGTATATGGTAATGTCTCAAGGGAGCTGAAAAGCGTGGGTTCGCGACCCCCAGCACCGGCACGGGATGCCTCATGGAGCAAATGCAGCACGAATTCCTTCAGACTCATCCGCCGCCGGTACTTTTCGTCCTCCAGCCATGTACGTAGGTTGGCGGGTACATCACGGATCAGAATATCATTCGGCATAACACGACTCTTGGAAAATCTGCTATCAATGATATCAGATTTTCCCAGGGGCGACAACACGTTGAAGGGTAACTGGCCTCCTGTTACGGGGCAGCCCCTGCGAAAGAGAGACAGCCGTTGTTGGATCAAAATTCCAGTCCTAAGCCCCTGCGTTCGATAGCGTTTTGACCAGCCCTTTTCTCACGCCCTTGTCCGCCGAACCAGGCCCCTGAATCCCGAAATTATTTTTCCGGGTTTGTTTTTGCATAGCCCGGCGGGCGGGGTTATAAGTAGCTATGGTCAAGACCATCATGGCCGTGACCTGCCGAAAGGACGGGGATGGTTACAAAAGAGGATAGCCTTCTTGGAGGAGCGGTGCAAAGGAGTACCGACAAAGCGACGGATAAGCTGATGCAATGCCTGCGGCTATTGTCTTCAGATTCGGCGGCACTTAATTCCGACCCCGCCGGGATTGAGCATTTTTCCCCGCCAAAAGTCGCCACCTACTACTCCCCCGGGGCACAAGATGTTGAAAACGAGGCATTACAAATCTTGGTAACGGATTGCCGTTGGCCGGCGACTTTTAATCCGGAACGGTTCCGTACGCGGGTACGGGAGTGTTCGGTTAGGCTCCTGAACGAACACGCAAAAGAGGCGGATTCGCTCGCAGCCTACCAAGGCGCCATCAACCAGCTTATTGATGAGGTACAGGTGAGAAAACACTTTACGGTCTGCGTGGGTATACGGGGACTTGAGGCGAAGCCAATCACCGTCGGGAGATGCCGTTTTAAACGCGTAACCGAAAAACAAGTTGACGGCGGTGCGCTCGGCAGGCCGGAGTGTGTCAAGCGAACACACGTGTGGAAGAGGGTTATCGACAAAATGGGGTGTTTCACCGAGGTCGACGCCGTGAACGATCGGCACGCCGCTGCAGTGGCCCGGGTGGCAATCGAGGAATCACTGAATTTTCTGAGGTACATCCAGGCAAAATGTGACAGCGATTTCGGCCTTCCGGTCCCGGAGATCGGCCTTGAGCCGGGAGATGCGATAGGCTGGACCGTGACGCTCGTCCACGATAACGCCACGCGATATCCATCGCTGGGAGAAAAAGCACCCCGTCCCTTCAGCCACCAGAAGTTTCTGCAGTTGAACCAAATTCCGGAATCAGATGAGCTTCTAAAAATCCTCTCCAAGGCCGACGCGGCCAGGAGTGATTTGGAGAAAAGAATCATCCTCGCCCTCGCCTGGATCGGCCAAGCCGTCTTGGCTCGCTCGCACGACGTCCGATTCGTCTGCCTGACAACGGCCTTGGAGGCCATCGTCCTCAGGCCAAAAGAACAACACGTCATGAAATACATCGGGGCTCGCGTCGCTACGCTGATGAACAACGAGGATGAGGGAAAGGCGGCAAAAAAGGCCTACAAATCGCGCTCAGATTGCGTACACGGTCGTGGAGAGCATCCGAGCGAACATACGGTCACATCCTGGTGCAAGCGAGTCTGTGGAGTAATCGCGACGCTTCTGCTGGAACCGCAATTCGCCCACCTGCGTTCCACGGAGGATTTTATTAAGGCGCTTGACCAGCAGAAACCCGGCAAGACCGGCCCAGCTTGAGACGGGCCGCCCCGCCCGCGCCCCCAGTGTGTTCCGCCCGGCATGCGGCTTCGACCGTTAAGCCCGGATGGCCACACGATCCGATCCCATCCGAATGGCACGGCGGATCCGCCCAGCCGGCCGGACCGCCCACCCGTGGCTTTTACCCCTTGGCGACCAGCCTCCGGCACTGGATTCATTCCCCGCTTGGCGAATACCGCCCACCGGCCCGACCAACAAACCACCTCCATTTTTTTCCTTGCACACACCCAACCACGTGGTATCATTTGCCGGTGCTGAACTTGTTGCTGGCGTAGGCGCGGCGCCCCTCGGTCGCACGGCCGTATTTGTCTGGATCTCTCACACCGCGCATTTTGAGCTGCGCGTGCCCACACAAATTGGAAAGGCGTTTATGGAACCAGTGAACGAAACCGGCCCGGCCAGCGGGAATCCTCAGCCGCCCGCCCCTTTTTCGGCACCCGAGTTGCTCGCGGTGGCGACGGCACAGCGTGCCGTCCTATTATTATTTCTCGCGGTTCTCGTCGTCGGCCTCGTTTTGGGTATCGCCCTGCGCGCCGTTCCCCCGGGTGCGGCGACCTCATTGAGAAGCCTGTTCGATGCCGTGGCGGCAGTCCTTTTTCTCATCTTCATGCACGGCCTGGCCAAGGCCACGCGGTCTCGCCACCCTTGGCTTGTGGCGGTCGCGGCGCTCATTCCGTTCGTCGGCCTGGTGGTCCTGTTGCTATCGAGCAGCAAGGCTATCAAGATATTGCGCTCCAACGGGGTGCCTGTTGGGTTCCTTGGTGCCAACGGCAGATCCATTCGTGACCTCCGGGCGAAGGCCGAGCCAAGTCGCCAGGGGTAGCGTCCTGTGGCTTGGGTGGTGCTGGCCCTGGTTCCGGCGGCGGGGATATTTGGCTATGGGCCTGGAGCAATTTTCCCAAACGCCCCATCGCCCGGCCAACCCGCCAGGTGCTGCATCGCTTTTCCACCGCCCACCGGCCCGACCAGCAAACCACACACATTTTTTCCTTGCACACACCCAACCACGTGGTATCATTTGCCGGTGCCGAATTTGTTGCTGGCGTGGTGGATCGATGGGCGGAAAGCGTAATACTCTCTGGTAAGGGTAAATGTGAACACCCACAGGATAACTCTTAGTTGGTCGTTGGGTGGTTGCTGATCGTTTTACCGGCTACTGCGTTTGCAACTCAAGTACAACAAGGAACACGGAGAAATATCATGCTGCGTCATACGGTTGCGGCCCTCCTCCGCCAGGACAAACGCCGTCGCTGGGCTGCCATTGGAATGGTCATCGGGCTGCTGCTGATACTTTTCCCAAAGGTGCTTTACCTCCCGGTGGCCGATCGCCAATGCCAAAGCTATTTTAAAAGGTCGCTCATCGAGGCGAGCGCCTCTTATTTGGCGTGCCGTGGCATCATTGGTGGGTTGGGAATTGTGGAGCACTCGCAGATATCAGTTGAGCCGTTCGGCATCGGTGTGGATGTAGAGCCGGCGCGCATAACCGACCCCTTAAAGGATGTTGCGGAAAGAGCGTCGGACGTTCTTTTCACCGCAATTGTGACCCTTACCGCCGAGGACGTTGGCTATGACATCACGCGAATGTTCGTGGCACCCACACTTGGCGTGCTGTTGCTGATGATGTCCCTGGCGGCGCTGCTGACGCGCCGGTCGCAAGGATTCCAAAATCTGGCATTTCGCGTCATCCTGTTGCTTTTGGCGCTACGTATAGCGTTGCCCGTGTCAGCGGGAGTCAGTTCCGCGGTTAACCGTGACATCCTGGCCCCCAGAATTACTGCCGCAGACGCCAATATCGGGAAGCTTTTTCCAACCCAGGACATCAAGGCACTCTCGGACTGGAGCCTGCCGCAGGTTTCGATCAAATGGTATTCGCCATTCTCCTTTGGATCTTCCGCGGCGGCCTATGCCCACTATGCGTTTGACAGGATTGCGGCCGTCTTGCGTGTGATCCTGGCGGTCACCGTCCACATGAAACCGCTGGCGGATAACGTGACCGAACTCTCCGGACTCTATTTCGCGCAAATACTTTTTAATGCGGTTCTGATACCACTGGGCATTTATTGGCTTTTGGTAAAGCTCTTCAATTCGCTCTTCAGCACGCGGCTGCCGCCCATCCTCAGGCCGGAAACCCTTCAACCCGCCGGCAGCCAGCCGCGCACCAAGCCCGATGCCACGGCCTGAGGATGTATCAACCTGGCCCAAAATACCGGGCAGATGGCCAAGGCGTAGCCGCCATTCTTCGCCGCAATAAACACCTCCAACCCCAACCCAAAATGGTGGCCCCTACCCACGGCAGATTCACCTCCGACCCGCGGGCATATTCCTGACTTACCTTGGCGTACCATTCGCCAAGGCGTCAACACTGGAACACTTCTTGACGGTTTGACAGCCGCCCGACCGACGGTAGGCTATTGTGCAAGCCAATTTACGGGTGGAGGCGTTTCGGCGTGTAAATAGGTGCGGCTGGGCTTGGTTGGCCCGAAGGCCGTGGATGCTAGGATTTTGTTGACCCTCTTTGGAGAACGGAAATGGCGGATCAAACTCCCCCTGGTGCGGCGGCGAAGCAGAGCAGCGGCGGCAGAGCCACCCCAATACTAACCGTGTTGCTGGTCGTAGCAATCACCGGATTCTGTTGGCTTAAATGGTCGAATGATCAGGCCGCCCGGAAAATTTCCGGGCAATTAGCCGCGCAGAGTGCAGCAATCGAAAAACTCGAAGTGGCGCTTCAGCAGCAGACGGCGGTAACTTACGCGGCCCTGGGCAAGGTGATTCCGGTAACCATGCCAGCAACGTTTAACCAGCAACTCGCCGTGGCCGAGCAGGCCGCGACGCAACTCTCCCAGCAAAAGCACCCCGACATGGCAGAGGTGCAAAAGAATATTCGTCTGGTAGCTTCCCTGGCGCGTCAGCTTCCGCCCTGGGCCGAGCAGGATTACCTGCCCAGACTCAACTCACTGCGCTGGCTGGTCGCGAGCGAAGACCTGCTGGCGCACATACAGGTCGGACCTACCACGGCCGCAAGCCGTGCGGAATCGTGGGCGGCGGGGCTGGTCAGATTGCAACTGGCCGAGCCAGCCGCCAGCGCAGCGGGAATCAGCACGGCAACGCTCAACGCGACTGCCAACCTCCTGGCAGCAAGGGCGACGGATCTGCGGGCAGTGGCCAGCCAGCAGGCTTATCACGATGACGCGAGCTTTGCAAGGGCTTGCGTGCGGAATAAAAATAAAAAAGAGGCACTGTCCGCGATCCAACGGTTGGAGCCGTGGACAGCCGTGCCCACCGACGGCCACGCGAGCAAAGCCCAGCAGTCGCGGGCCGACGACGCCAAGCGCCGGATAAGAAAGCTAAGGCCGTTGGCCGGAGAATGGGCGGCTCGCAGACTATTGGCAAGGCTCACCCAGACCACGGCACTGCGCGGGTACCCGCACGCCGTCCAGGCTGCCGCCGTGAGCCATGTATTCAGCGAAATCACTGCGATCCAGGTTGGGCTTGCGCTTCGGGGAATACCGCAGGATGCCGTGGTCGCAAAGTGCGAATCAAAATGCCGGCGGGAGCTTGCGTCCATCGCCCGGCGCGAATCCGCAAGGCTGGCGGCGGCCGGACGCAACTACCAAGAATGGGCGCTCAAACGGATTGCCCGTTGCAGCCGCGTCTACGACCAGAACCACCATATTTTTTCGGGCAGCTACAAGCTGGCGTTGTTTGCGGCAGCGAAGGACCTGCTGCCCATTGAGCAACGGTACCTTGTCCCGTCCGTGCAGTCTGAATATTCAACAGTCTACAACAAAGTCTGGACATTCCTGGCGGGCCGCGAGGACCAGTTGCAACTCGCCAAGGATGGCGTGACCACAAAGCGGCTTTCGCCATCAGAAGTTTGGGCCATCGACCACAAGGATGCAAAGCCGGAACTCGGGGCTGGAGGCCAATGAAATGAAAACTAACATCTCGACCTTTGTTTTGCTGGTGGCGACGCTGTTTTGCTTTCTGCATCCCTATCGCTGCCAAGGGCGACAGATACAGCCCTTGTCCACCGTAACGAGAACGGAAATCCCCTCGCGTGAGCTTTGGGGCGCGGGCACCAACGCACCGCGCGACGCTGAAAGGATGGAAGCAGCCGTCCGTGCCGACGAATCCGCCATGCCCGAACTCAGGCAAATGTTTAACATGAAATATGGCCGTCGCGGAGAACTGCTCCTCACCGGGAACGGGGAGGTGGACGAGGACTTTTTCGCGATACGTGGGGTTATTAAGAACGCCCGGCTGGCGGCCAACATGAATAACGCAAACCTGGCGAAAGGATATTTACGGACGAACCTTTACGCGCGGCAAATTTACAAGAACCCCGACCTGGAATTGGTCAGCATGGGGGATCCGTTGGAAACGTTGTCCGGAAAAACCGACGCGGACATTATTTTCAGGCAGCGCGACACCGGACGCGCATTCCGGGTGGAGGTTAAGGACGTGAGAGAAGAAAACATCGCGCGAAACATGGAAAAATATAAACTTCAAGTCGACAAAATGGCTGAGGACGAGG
>JAKAYZ010000067.1 GCA_021816165.1 Planctomycetota bacterium
ACCGATGATGCGGCCGTGTACTTTGATGCACGCGTCCAAGACGGCTGGCCGCTGGCCTCGCCAGTACAAGCCTACCTGGAAATGGCCGCCGGTGACAAACGGCTCAAGCAAATAGCCGAACAGGTCAGGAACCGGATACTGGCGGAAGTGCGCGATGCGGAGGCGGCATGAATTCCTTCGACCCGCTTAAGATGACGTTGCTCGATCTGGCCTACGAATTGCGCGACACGGGATTCCCGCTCATCCTGGCCGGCGGGTATGGACTCTATCTCAAGCAGCTTCATCGCCAGCGTCCCGGTGCCCCGCGAACATTGCTTCCCAGTGAACTTTGGCCGGCGCCGCGCAACACGGAGGACCTCGACCTATTTCTCCAGACGGACATCGTGGCCAGCGTCGAGCACATGAAGGCGGTGCGTAGCGCCTTGGATCGTCTCGGATTTTCCCTGGTGGAACGCGTGAAGTTCATGCACTTTGAAAAGTCGCTGGGCGCCATCGGTCAGGTGAAGGTGGACCTGCTCACCGGTCCCATCGACGATCCCGCCACGCGCAGAAAATTGCGTTTGCAAAGCAAACCCCGCGTGCGTCCCAAGGGGAAAGTGGAACTCCACGCCTACCTGACCAATGAAGCCATCGGTGTTGAAGAAGCCCCGACGGAGATTCCCGTCGCAGGATCGCGGTCAATGGGCGATCCCTGCCAGACCATTGTGCATGTCCCGCAGCCGTTTACCTTTCTGCTCATGAAACTGCACGCCTTTGCGGATCGCAAAGAGGATGCTGACCGGGATTTGGGGCGCCATCACGCCCTGGATCTGTACCGCCTGGTCGCCCTCCTGACAGAAGAGGAATACAAATCCGCGAGAGAACAGATCGGCAAGCATCGAGCGCAGCCGGCGGTCAGCCGTGCGGAAAAGGTTGTCGATTCAGATTTCCGCGACTTGCAAGCTACGGGCATCCTGCGGCTTCGCGAGCATGCACTGGTGCGACCGAATTTCGACTTCGCCACATTTCTGGCGGTTCTCCGCGAATTATTCGTTAAGGAGACGCACGGCACATAGAGGATTTGGCCATCTAACGGATGGCATACGACAGAAACCAACAACCGGCATGCTGCGACATAATGAGGTCGCAGGTTCTACCGTTTTGTACCGTTTTAACACAAAAATACCGCCTCAAAGCGCCCAAAATGGCGATGCACAGCGAGACCTTGCAAAGTGCGTTTTCCCCGTAAAATCAATCATTTGCTGAAGATCATGAGCTTTTCCGCAACACGGCCCGGCCCGCCTTCTAAGCGGACGGTTGTGGGTTCGATTCCCGCCGGGCGCATGGGGTTCAATTTTGTTCTCACAAGCCCGAAAATGCGGGAACGGTGGCGGCCACACCAAGCGAACCGATGGATAACGGCCTGAATTGCCTGAATTGAGTCCGGCCAATTAACTTTGATATATTTTTCAGCGCCCTGCGACAGTTCACGGTGGATATCATTGTTAGGCTTGGTTTGCGACCGCTTTGGGCCGCACCATCCACTTTTGGAGGATCAGCACATGCTGGCCAGTATTGTGACCGGCGCGATTGGCGTCATCATTATCGCCACGGCGATATTCGACCTGCTTTGGACGGCGTTTGTTGAGGGGGCCGGGCCGCTTTCACTGCGTACGATGATATTGGTGGGGAGATTGCAAAAGCATCTGCGCATGCGCTTTACCACTCGGAAGATTATTCCGTGGGCGGGGTTATCCGTCATATTGGCCAGTTTAGCCATGTGGACAGGTATGCTCTGGATCGGCTGGACATTCATCTTTTCCTCCGTGCCGGGGGCCGTGATGGTGGGGGCCACCCATCAACCTGCGGATTTGTGGCAAAGGATTTATTTTGTCGGTTCCACGCTCCTTACGCTTTGCTTGGGCGATTTGTTGCCGCAGGGGCATTTATTTGAAATCCTGACTGATTTTTGCAGTGCCAGCGGATTTTTTGTGTTCGGCGCAGCACTTGCCTATCTGGTGCCGGTGATTTCCGCCGCCACACAAAAGCGTGCCGTCGCGGTTTACATCTGGTCCCTGGGTCACAATCCATCAGATATCATTTACCGCGCATGGAACGGGCGCGACTCGGCGGATCTGGGCAATCATTTTGATGCACTGATCCCGCAGCTTCTGACACTGGGGGAAATGCACCTTACTTATCCGGTGCTGCATTTTTTTCACAGTCCGAAAAGGGCCGCCAGTGCCGGTGCCAATATTGCCATGCTGGATGAGGCGCTAAGTATTATGGAATATGGGATCAACCAGACCTGCGGCGTACAGTCATCGCGCATCCATTCGGTGCGCGAAGCCATCAATCAGTATGTCGTCACGCTGGCACCTGTGCTGCGCTACGTGCAGTCCAGCGGGCCGCCGCCTGTGCCGTCCCTTGATGTGCTGCGGCAAGGCGGGTTGCCCGCCAAACCACAGGAGGAATATGAAAAGTCCGTGGGCAATCAGATGGAGCGGCGGCAACTATTGCAGCGCATGGCACGCATGGAGGGTTGGACATGGGAGCACATTCATCCCAGCGGGCTGGCCATCGCCGACGAGCCGCGCCGTCGCATCGTCCCCACCGCTGCCGAGATCGAACCGATCGCCGTCGGATAGAGGCCGTCGTGGCACCGCGTTATTTGACTGCAATTTTAAGCAGGTCAATGGACGGCGACCGAGCCGGGATAATATCCTCGTTGATGATGGCGACCGCCTCGCGCTGCACCCTCCAGACGAAAGACTCCGCGACCGCCGCCAGCGGCACCCATCGAAAGGCATCATGCTCCGCATTGAGAACCACGCGAAACTGGCGCGAAGCCGCGGCCGCAAACACCGGCAGCACGCTGATGCGATCTTTGCCGCGATGATAAAACGATTCTAAAAATTCCACCTGATGAAAAGCAGTCGGTTTAAGGCCCGTTTCCTCGTGCAGTTCGCGCAGCGCTGCCTCGATGGCTGTTTCACCTGATTTAATGCCCCCGTAGACAACACCCCAGATACCGGCATATTCACCATGCCCCTTGGCGCGATGCAGTTGGAGAAATTCCGGTCCGGCGGGCGCTTTACGATACACATATACCGCTATGCGGTTACTTTTTACCTTGGGCATGCGTGCGGCCTTCCATTTAATTAAAACACAATTATTTATACTCTGATAAACGAATGCTCGGCTGTCCGGCGGACTATTCCACGCAGTTCCAGCATCGTCAACTCTGCCATGACCACCGCCGCCGGCAATTGCGTCTCCAGACATATTTCATCAACGCTGGCGGGCATCTTGCTGCTGACCGTGGCAAGTATTTTTTTCTGTGGGCCGGAAAACAGGGTTTCCTGCGATTCCAGTTCAGCGTCTGTTCCGCGCGTCGATGGGGCCGGTTTTGTACCGCGCCGCTGCGTCCGATCGGCGGTTGCGTTATTGTCGCCGTTATGCAGGTCAGGTCTTGAGTCAATATCAGCCGTCGCGCGAAGTGCTTTAGCTGAATCCAGCGGCACGGGACTGCGGTGTTCCAACCGGGAAAGTGGCCTTGCGGAATTGGCGGGGGCTTTTATTGCTGCATTTTCAGCGTCGTCCGGCGCCACCGTGCCGGATAAGCCAAGTGAATCGAGAATATCGCGGGCTGACTCCACGAGTTCGGCACCGCCGCAGCGGATTAAATGATGAGTTCCGCTGCTCGCTGGCGAGTCCACCCGGCCCGGCATGGCAAAGACTTCACGCCCGTAATCCTCGGCAGCAAGCCGGGCGGTGATCATCGACCCGCTGCGCAGATTCGCCTCCACCACCAGCGTGCCGAGTGACAAGGCGGCGATGATTCGGTTGCGCGGCGGAAAATTTCGCGGCAATGGTGGTTCATCCGGAGGCATTTCACTGATGATGCATCCCGCCCGCCGATTAATAATATCATCATAGAGGCTGTCATTCTCCGGCGGATAGCAATGCCCAAGGCCGCAACCACTTACCACGATCGTCCGACCGCCGGCCCGCAAAGCGCCATAATGAGCTGCTGTATCAATGCCGCGTGCGCCGCCACTGATAACTGTCACGCCAGCTTGCGCAAGGCCGCGGGCAAATTTTTCCGCCTGCTCGCGACCGTAAAGCGTGCATTGCCGGGCACCGACGATCGCCACCGCCACAGTATCCTCGGCCAATAACTGGCCACGCACATATAGTACCGGTGGCGGATCGGGCATCTGTCGTAGTGCAATCGGCCACAGGCCGTCGTCTGGACATAAAATTTGCAGCCCCAATCTTTGGCAGTCGGCAAGCACGGCTGCAGTATCCACGGCCGCCATGGCAGATACCAACGCCGCTCCGCGCGTCGGGGCAATATCCAGCGCCGTGGCCAGTTCGGCGGCTGATAATTGGCATGCGCGATGGGCATCCCCCGCCCGTGATACCAAGCGACTGATGAGAATGGGCCCCAACCCATTGGTGAGCGATAAACGCAGATACGCGTGCGCCGCCGGCGAGGCCATGGATTGCTCGGTCATGCAGACACTGCCCCAACTGTGGTAACCGTTGCAATCGCATCGATTACAGAAGCCTCCGGAACGTCGCTTGCGATGGTGACCTGACCCAGTTTAACGGGCAAAATCAGCCGCAGTTTTGCACTGGCCACCTTTTTGTCGCTGTACATGGCAGATAGCACGGCTCGCGGATCATATCCCTCCACCGTCATTGGCAAACCTGCCGCGCGGATCAGATGCTCAAGCCGAGGCAAAAGTTGCGGCTCGCAACGTCCCAGGCCAATCGAGAGCCGGGTGGCCGCCAGCATTCCCAGCGCGACCGCATAACCATGTGGAAGTTTGTCATAACCGACCACCTTTTCCAGCGCATGGCCAAAAGTATGACCAAAATTAAGATGGGCCCGGATCGACTTTTCATAAGGGTCTTGCGCGACAATATTCGCCTTAACGCTTACGTTCTGGAATATCAACTCGGCCAGCGACGCCGGGTCGAAGTGCAAAATCTGTGGCAGGTGTCTCTCGAGCCACGCAAACATATTTGCATCCGCAATGACGGCATGTTTAATGCATTCCGCTAAACCGGACTGCAACTCGCGGCGAGGGAGGGTGGATATCAAGTTTACGTCCGCCACCACCAATGAGGCGTGGTGAAAGGTGCCGAGTAAGTTTTTCCCCATGGCATGATCGATGCCTGTTTTACCACCGACGCTGGCATCGACTGCGGCCAGCAGCGATGTTGGCATTTGTATCAGCGGCACACCGCGCAGCACCGTGGCGGCGGCAAATCCTGCCATATCTCCCACCACACCCCCGCCGAGCGCAAAAATCGGCATGCGGCGTTCCCATCGGTGCTGCAGCAGAAAGTCCCAGATATGCTGCAGGGTTTGGATGTTTTTATGCTCTTCGCCAGCCGGTATTACACACACGAGCGGTTCGATACCCACCTTTTGCAGCGCCGCAGCAACTTTGTCCGCGTGCAGAGGTGCGACATTGGAATCCGTCACGATGGTGCAGGCGTGCGGACGGTATTTTTCCGCCGCAAAGGTGGCCGCGCCATCGCATAAATCCGTCCCAATCAGTATGTCGTAATCAGCGTCGGCGTGGGCCGCGGTCAGGTGAATCTTGCGCATGGCCATATTTTAACGCCATATCAGTCGAGCGTTCGACATTTGATCAATCGGCCTCAGGTTTTGGTGTACCCACCTTCAACATCAGGGCGCTGTGCGGCTCAATGGATGCACTGAACTGGGCGTGCTGCCCCAAATCCTTCCGCCGCCACAAATCCCGCACCATCTGGCGGCCAAGCGGGGGTTTGACACCCGAAGGCACCACCGGCCGCAGCATGCTCCAGGAGGGAATTTTGATTTCTCGTTTAACCAGGCCCATGTTGTAAATGGATACAGCGACGGTGCCGTCAAATAATGGCCGCGCCCAGACCTGCATCGATCCGCGCCGATAGACCCTTTGCGCCTGCTTGCCAAGCTCATCCTGATCCACGGCTAATACTTCGGTATTGGTCATCAGATCGGTGGTGAATTTATCCAGTTTTGTCAGGTCGCAGCCGAGCAGTAGCGGGGCGGCCAGCATGCACCAATGCGTGATGTGTGTAATCTGTTCGTGCGACGTAAGCTTTGTGGGGTGCAGCGGGCCATCTTCAAACGATCCCATACCCACCACCAGCATGTCCGGATCATTCCAGTGGCCCGGCGCAGTAAATGGATACAAATCGCCATCAGCGTGAAAGCCGTTATCCACCATCGACTGCCACGAATCATTAATATCGCCGCTGATGCGATAGCTGTTGCCGTACACCGGGGCATGACCGCCCCACGTCCAGACATGCGCCATCCCGTATTGGCAGAGGCTGAAATAAATGTCCCGGCTTAATGTCTGCAACGCCTCCCCCATCTCCCGATAGGGCTTGATGAATTGCTCCAAGTCTGGCTTTTTCGGCACCTCACGCCCATAACTGCACCAGTCATACTTCAGGTAATCAACACCCCACTTGGCATATGTGTCGGCATCCTGCTTCACGTGTCCGAAACTGCCAGTGTGCCCGCCGCAGGTAAATGGCCCGGGCGAGGAATACAACCCAAATCGCAGCCCCAATGAATGGACATGATCGGCTAATTTTTTAATACTGGGAAATTTACTGGTCGTTTTGATGGTGCCGTCGGCATTTCGACCGTTCTGCCAGCCGTCATCAATGTTGATATACATGAACCCCTTCGCCGCCAAACCACTGGAAATCATCGCCTCGGCCGCATCCATAGTTCGGCGCGACGAGTTATTCATGGCGTACGCATTCCAAGAATTCCATCCCAATGCAGGCGTGCGTGCCAGCATGTGCTGGCCACAGCATATTTTCAGCGTTCTTTCGGCTGATCCATGCTTGTTTACCGCCTTGAGCTTGACGCGGTATTCTCCCGCTTTTTGAACCTGCCCAGAAATAATGCCGCGATCATCCAGCTTAAGCCCGACTGGCAGCCCCGCCGCCGTCATTTGAACCGGCTTGACACCCGTATGCGGCACCAGAAAAAGAAAATCCTTCCCCGGGCTGCATCCGACCACACGCGGACCATGAAATTCGGGGTGATCCGGGTCGCCACTGGCAATTTCCGGCATGGGGCCGTCGGGTAATACCCTTACGGCCTTGGGCATGTGCGAAGCCCCGGGCTGCATGAAAATAACTGGTTCGATCCAATCCGCATGGTCAAAATCTATGGAGTCTGTGGCCGGTTCCACCACCAGCAGAAGGCTTTTGGCACGGCGTAAATCGGCAGTCAGGTGGTGCGCGGGGGTTTGCCCCGTCATGATGGGCGACTGCGCCACCCGTTTGCCATCAACAAATACCTCAAACTTCACCTTGCCGGTTTTAGGTGCCTCGTTAATGCCGCACAGCGCCGTGAAGCGTTGGGCATCACCGAAAAGATCGATCTTAAAGTAGCTGGTGGCATGGGTGCCAATTCCATGCTTATATGACACGCCCGCCACACGCAGCGGATGTCCGCCAACGCTTTGGTTTTTGTGCGGTGTTCCCCACCCCTGTTGCATATAAGACAAATCTAAATCTTCCAGCCGAACAACTGCGGCCATCGGCGCTGACCGGGCCACAGATTTTTTCGTCCTGACCGTTAATCCGACCGCCACCGCGGTTCCGGCAGCCAATTGCAACGCATTGCGACGATTCAAGGTACGCTTCAACGATTGGGCCATGGAGATCGATTCCTATTCATGACTGCCAGAAATCACTACGTGTGCTAAAAAGGGCGAAAAGGCCTGCGGCGCTTCGCCAGCATTTACCCCGGCCCAGCCCTCTTATTCCGGTATTGTGCAGCGTCCGCAGGCAATGTCAAACTCGGAACCCGCCAAAGGCTGCAAGTTGCGCATCATGCGAGCCAGTAATCGCTCCCAATACGCCCTGCGGCCATCGCGGATCGCCCCCCGCGCCGGTTCGCCGGGGTCA
>JAKAYZ010000068.1 GCA_021816165.1 Planctomycetota bacterium
TTCGCGGCACGTGAACGCCGGTATCATGTGGGCATCGTGTACGGACGGAAGGTTTTTTTCGACAAGTTCACGGGGGTCAAGTCCCATCCGGAAGTTCTGCTGTTTAATGTGGCCCATTTCGATGGTGCGCGCATGGCGAATTTCAAATTCCGGCTGTTTGAACGCTTCGGCCTGGAGTCCAACCGATACGACCATATCTGGGATTTTGAGCAGTATTGCCGCATCGCCGAGCCGGCTGTGGATGCGCTGCTGGCGATGGGCTGCGGATCGGGGCCGGACCCGACGATTATTTTCTCCCATGAGTACATGGGGATGCCCACGGTTCTGGCGGCCATCCTTAATGCCCCCGCGCAGTTCCGCACCATCTTTTATGCCCATGAAGTGGCGCCGATGCGGCGGATTGTGGAATCCCATCCCGGCCATGACGTGGCGTTCTACAATGCCATGCGGCTCGCCCAAAAGGAAAAGAAATACGTCACGGATGTGTTCGGATCCCAAAATTCGTTCTATAAAACACCGCTGGTGGTGGCCGCGCGGTATTGCGACAATATTTTTGCCGTCGGGGATTACGTAGCCGATGAATTCCGGTTTCTGGACCGCGCATTTGAAGGCCGCCAAATTGACCTGGCCTATAACGGCGTGCCGTCCTTTGAGATTTCACTTGAGGAAAAAATGGCCGCGCGGACGCGGTTGCAGCATTACTGCGAGAACCTGCTGGACTACCGGCCGGACTTTATTTTCACCCATGTGACGCGGATGGTGCTCTCCAAGGGGCTTTGGCGGGATATCGCGGTGATGGATCATCTGGAGCGGCTTTTCCGGCATGAAAACCGCTCCGCGGTTCTTTTCGTGCTTTCCACGGAAACCTCGGCCCGCCGCGGCGATGACATACGCAACATGGAAGCCGGTTACAAATGGCCGGTGGCGCATCGGGAAGGATATCCGGACCTTACCGGGGGGGAAGCGGCTTTTTACGCCGGCGTGCAGGAATTCAATGCGCGCAGCCGCAATTGCAAGATCGTATATATCAATCAATTTGGTTTTGACTGGCGCGCATGCGGCGAGCGCATGCCGCAGGATATGGAATTCATGGACATTCGCCACGGATCGGATGTGGAATTCGGCCAGTCGATTTATGAGCCGTTCGGCATCGCCCAGGTGGAGCCGATTTCCTTCGGCGGGTTGTGCGTATTCACCTCCCTGTGCGGTTGCGCGGGATTTGTGCGTCATGCGGCCGGTGGGGAAACGGAAAACGCAATGGCGGTGGATTACACTGTTTCGGCGGAAATAAAGGCGGAGCGCATCGACGAGTTTCTGCATATGGATCGCAAGACCCGCGATTTGGTGGAATCCGCCGTGGCCGGCGGCATTGCCGATGAAATATTCCGCCGGCTGCCGCGCAAGCCCGTGCATTTTGAGGCCAATCTGCAGCAGGGCTATGCGCTGGCCCGCCGCATGAGCTGGGAAGTGGTGGCACGGGATTACGTGCTTCCTGGAATTGACCGCGCCATCGCCAATGCACGCACAAAATCCTATTCCGTCGGCGGTGTGGCGGGTTAGTTTGCCGGCTGTCGGTAACCGGCCGGCGCGGCGCCGGCGATTCCGCCGATAGTGCCGGCTGTTTTGAAGCTTCGCATGCAGTCTGTTCCATCCTGGCTTCCACCCGGCTTTCGTATCTCGGCGGTTATTCCCGCCTTAAATGAAGAACACGCCATCGGCCAAGTCATCGCGGAAATTCCCGCCTGGGTTGCGGAAACAATTGTTTGCGATAACGGTTCAACCGACCGCACGGCGGAAATTGCCGCCGCGGCCGGCGCCCGCGTGATACGCGCCGGGCGCCGCGGCTACGGCAGCGCGTGCCAGGCGGGAATACAGGCAGCGGACCGGCCGGATGTGATTGTGTTTTTGGATGGGGATTTCAGCGATTATCCCGCCCAGATGGACCGGCTGGTACGGCCAATCGCCGTAGGGCGGGCGGATATGGTGATCGGATCGCGGATTGCGGGCCGGCGGCAGCGGGGCGCATTGACTTTGCAGCAGAGATTCGGCGGTGCACTGGCGTGCCTGCTCATGCAGGTTATCTGGGGGGTTGCGTATACGGACCTCGGGCCGTTCAGGGCCATATCCGCAGCGGCGCTGGGGCGATTGCATATGGACGATCCCGATTTCGGCTGGACCATTCAAATGCAGATTCGCGCCGCCCAGGCCGGGCTACGATGCGTTGAAACTCCGGTTGATTACCGTTGCAGGATCGGCCAATCGAAAATCTCCGGAACCATTCGCGGTGTGGCCGCCGCAGGCTGGAAAATTTTATTTACTATCTGGCATGAACGGTGGAATGAGTCGCGGCATTTGTGGAAATAGATCGCCGGCGGAGCATTCACAAAGCTATAATTACGTTAACATAAAAATAAAATATGTATAATTAAAATATGCCATATCTTGATCATAATATTGCAAAACATATCAAATTAATGTATAGTAGTATCAAGTTGTGCCGAACTTTGTTCAGAATGATGCATTGACGGCACTGTTCGAATGCAAGGCCGATGAGCCTTATCTGGCTCAAGCGGCAAGTGTTGACAGGTGGTTGCGGTTGTCCAGGGCGGGCCGGTAATAAAGGCGGATCAAGGCTATGACTGCAGTGCAAGGAATGGATCGGGGTTTCATTGAAAAGCTTGTGCGTGAGTCTCTGCGTCAGCGGCTCATGGGCGAGTCGCGCATTGTAAAACCATCCAACCATAACGGCGGTCCGAATCCGCTGGTGGTGAATGTTTCGGCCCGGCACATGCACGTATCGCAGGAGGCGCTGGAAACTTTGTTCGGGCCGGGGGCGAAATTAACCAAACTCAAGGACCTGTACCAGCAGGGCGAATTCGCCAGTGAGCAGACGGTGAATCTGATCGGCCCGCGCAGCCGCATGATTCCCAATGTCCGCATTCTCGGCCCGGTTCGCGATTACACGCAGATTGAACTTAGTTACACCGACGGCATTTTCATGGGCCTGGACCTGCCGTTGCGCATCAGCGGCGATCATGCCGGAACGCCGGGGATGGTGGTGGTGGGACCGCAGGGTGCGCTGAACATGAAAAACGGCGTGATTCGCGCCATGCGCCATGTGCATATGAACAAGGATGACATGGCGCATTACAACGTGAAGAACGGTGACGATATGAAGCTTGCAATTCACGGTCCCTGCGGCGTGGTGTTTGACAACCTGCGCGTCCGCGAGCATCCGAAGGTGAAACTGGAAGTGCACATTGACACCGATGAAGGCAACGCCTGTGATCTGGAATCCGCCACGCGCATTGAACTGATCCGCTAGTCCGCGGACGGGCCGTGAACGAATTGATTTGTCCGTATTTTTTTAGGAGTTTTTATGGCTCAGGCACTCGGAATGATCGAAACCAAGGGGCTGGTGACGCTGATTGAAGCCAGCGACGCCGCCTTGAAGGCCGCCAACGTGCAGATGGTCGGCTGGGACAAAGTCGGCTCCGGCATGGTTACCACGTTTCTTACCGGCGATGTGGGCGCGGTGAAATCCGCCGTGGATGCCGCCGCGGAAGCCGCGGGGAAAATCGGCGAAGTGCTGGCGGTGCACGTGATCGCCCGTCCGCATGAAGATCTTGTGAATGTGCTGCCGAAGCCCAAAGCCGCGGCGGTCAAAAAATAATTCGCCGCCGCAAACGGCGCAGTCAGGCCCGAATCGCGCATGGGTAATCGCGGCGGGCGCAGTGTATCCGGCGGATGCCGGCAACGTAAAGGAAGCAAATTATGTCTCAGGCTCTTGGATTAATTGAAACAAAAGGTCAGACCGGCGTGATTGAAGCGACCGACGCCATGCTCAAGGCCGCCAACGTGACACTGGTGAAAAGCGTTCAAATCGGCGGGGCGTTTGTCACCGTCATTGTCCGCGGGGATGTGGGCTCGGTGAAAGCCGCGGTGGACGCCGGCGCGGCCGCGGCCCAGCGCGTGGGTGAACTGGTGGCGTCCCATGTGATCGCCCGGCCCAATGAAGGCCTGATGGAAAATTTTTGAACGATTCCCGGCGCAGCCGGCGTAAATTGCGTACGGCAAACCCGCCTTGCGGTGATAAATTTCAGGATGCGTGCATGATTGTCCTGGTGGCCAATTTAGGCTCCACGAGCTTCAAATACAAGCTTTTTGACATGGCCTGCGGCGAAACCGTGCTGGCCGAAGGGGCCGCGGACCGTATTGGGCTTTCGTCCAGCACATGGACATTCACACCGTTCAATGGGGACAAGGTATCCGGAATCGCCGTGCTGGCCGATCATGGCGCGGCCGTGGAACTTCACCTGGAAAAGCTCGTGACCACGGGTGTTATCCCTTCCATTGATTCCGTTCAAGCCATCGGATTCAAGGCAGTGCACGGCGGATCGCTGGATGTGGTGAAAGTGGATGAAAAAGTGCTGGCGGTGATGCAGAAGTTCGCGGATGTGGCGCCCGCGCACAATCCGCCTTATATCGCGGCGATGCGCAGTTTTGCCCGGCGTTTGCCCAACGTGCCGCAGGTGGCGGCCTTTGAAACCGCTTTTCATCGGACCATTCCCGAGAGCCGGCAGACGTATGCCGTACCGTATGAATGGACGGCGGATTTCGGCATTCGCCGCTACGGCTTTCATGGCGCATCGCATCGCTATATCGCCATGCGTCTGCGGGAAATTCAGCCCGGCGCGGTAAAAATTATTTCCTGTCATCTGGGCGGCAGCTCCAGCGTGTGCGCAATCCACGATGGGAAAAGCGTGGCCAACAGCTTCGGCATGACGGCGCAATCCGGCCTGCCCCAGGCTTCTCGCTGCGGGGATTTTGATACATTCGCGCTGCTCAAGCTGCTGGAAAACGGCTTGACGCTGGATGTGATCTGGAAAAGGCTGGGCAAAGAGGGCGGTCTTCTGGGCGTCAGCGGGGTGAGCAGCGATTGCCGCGAGGTTGAACGCGCGGCCCAGGCGGGTAACAGCCGGGCAAAATTGGCGCTGGACGTGTTGGTGGATGCGGTACGCCAGTACATCGGCGCGTACCTGGCGGTACTGTCCGGGGCGGACGCACTGGTCTTTACCGGCGGCATCGGCCAGCATGCAACGGACCTGCGCAGCCGCATGGTTCAGGGGTTTGAATATGCCGGTATTGCCGCTGGGGAAAGCGGTCCGAAAAATGATCGCGGCGAATTTTCGCTGCATGCTCCGCGGAGCCGGACTCAGATATGGGTTCTACCTACGAATGAAGAATTAGTTGTGGCCCGGCAAACGGTCGGCGTGCTTGCCGGCCGGGCATGATATTCAATGGGTCGTATTTTTTAAGGAGCCAGTCATGGCGCAGCAGGCAATCGGAGTCATTGAAACCAAGGGGCTTATAGCGGCGGTGGAAGCCGCGGATGCGGCGCTGAAGTCCGCCAATGTTCAGTATGTGGGGCAGCATCGCGTCGGCAACGGCATGGTCGCCATGACGTTCACCGGCGATGTTTCCGCGGTGAAGGCGGCGATTGAAGCGGGTTCTGCGGCGGGCGGCAAGCTCGGACAGGTTATATCCACAACCGTGATCGCGCGGCCGCATGAAGATACCGCAAAACTGTGATCGGTCGATTGCACCGGTCAGGCCGCGGCAGCGGCAAACCCGGGCGGATTTAGTTGAAAGCGAAGGCTATGAATCAAACCGCATTGGTTGAATCAGTGGTGCGCGAGGTGCTCCAGCGGCTGGGCGCCGGCAGCGGGGCGGCGGCAGGCGGCGCGCAGAACGGCATATTCGCCGGGGTATCCGATGCGGTGGCGGCCGCAACCGTGGCGCAAAAAAAGCTGGCCCGCGCCGGCATGGAAGTGCGGGACGGCATTTGCAAATTGCTTGTGAAAATCGCCCGGCAGAATGCCGAGGCTTGGGGCCGCATTGAACTCGAAGAGACCAAAGTAGGCCGACTGGATCACAAAATCGCCAAGCTGCATCTGCTGGAAAAGGTTCCGGCGGTGGACTTTATCCGTGCGGCCGCGCACAGCGGTGATGCGGGCATCACGCTGGATGAAATGGCTCCATGGGGCGTGCTGGGCGTGGTAACTCCCGTGACGCACAGCATTCCCACGTTAACCGCCAACGCGATTAATATGATCGCCGCGGGCAATGCACTGGTCTGCAATGCCCATCCTTCCGGGCATAAATGCGCCGCCATGGCCGTCAAAACGTACAATCAGCAGATTGCATCCGCGTTTGGTATAGACAATTTAATCTGCGTGATCGACCCGCCCACATTGGAATCCGCCAATGCGATTTTTGAACATCCGGACATCGCCATGCTGGTGATCACCGGCGGACCGGCGGTGGCGCGGGCGGCCATGGCCCGGAGCAAACGGGCGGTTGTCGGCGGGCCGGGCAATCCCCCGGTGGTGGTGGATGAAACCGCCGATCTGGATCGTGCGGCTGCCGGCATCATTTCCGGCGGCGGCTTTGACAACAATCTGCTTTGCATCGGCGAAAAAGAAGTGTTTGTCGTGGGAAACGTATTTGATGCCATGATGCAGGCGATGCGCCGGGCCGGCGCCGTGGAACTCAGCCCCGGGCAGATAGATCAGTTGACGCGAAAGGCGTTTGTTTTCAAGGACAATCACTGGGCCGTTTCCAAGGAACTTGTCGGCAAGGATTGTTCGGTGCTGGCCGCCGCGGCGGGAACTTCCTGTCCGGCGGGAACCAACCTGCTTTTCGGCTGCACCGATGAAACCAATCCTTTCGTTGCGGAAGAACAGATGATGCCTTTTGTCCCGTTTGTGAAGGTCCGCGACTTCGATGAAGCGCTGGCCAAAGCCGTGGAAAATGAGCATGGTTTCGGCCACACGGCAATTATTCATTCCAATAATCTGGCGAATATCACGCGGATGGGTCGGGTGATGAATACAACATTGTTCGCCGTCAACGGTCCGAGTACCGCAACGCTGGGCATCGGCGGCCAGGGATATCCGAGCTATACCATCGCCACGCCGACGGGCGAAGGCGTTACCAACCCGCTTACCTTTACGCGGTTCCGGCGCATGGCCGTTAGCGGTTCACTGCACATCAGCTGATGTGCGAATACCCGGTGACGGCGAAAGGCGACTGGGCGGCGGCGGAGCCAAAACAGGAGATGCCGGTTCAATCCGGCTGATTATGGATCAGGAACTGGTGCAAAGAATAACCGATGCGGTATTGCGGGCCTTGGGGCAATCCGCCACGACCGCGGTGCGGCCGCCGGTGGGCGTGTGCACCGGGGATTATTCGAAATTTCCGGAACTTGCCGGCAAAATCCGCGTTTCGCCGCCGGCAGTCGTCGCGCCGGTTTCCGCGCCGGATTCCAAGGAGGAGGCGGCTGGTTCCGCGGCTGGTGCGACGGGGGCTGCCGCGGCAGGCACGGTGCTCACCGGTGTGGTTACCGCCGGCCGGTTGAAGGGCTTGCGCGGTGTCATTTATATCGCGGAATCGGCCATGCTTTCGCCGTTGGCGATGGATGAAATCCGGGAGCGCGGCCTGACGGTTGTGCGCGTTAAAGCGGCGGATGTTCAACCGCCGACCGCCCGCTGGACATGGTGGATGCAGGGCGATTGCCCCTCGGTGCGACAACTGGTGCAGCGCCGCGCCGTCCCGCCTGTGGACGGGGTGCAGGGAAGTACCGTGGACCAGCTTGCCCCGGCCGTCGGCAGAATTTGCCGGATCGTTGAAAGCGGCCGGCTGACCCATGGTGTGTTGTTTGTGCCCCAAGGCGCAATGGCGTTGTGCCTGGCCAACAAAACCGGATCACTCCGCGCGATCGCGGGCAATTCCGCCAAGGCCGTCGCCGCCGGAGCCGCGGGGGTGGGCGCGAATTTGCTGGTGGTGGAATATGCCCATCACACGTATGCGGCGATGGATGAGATGGTGACGGTGTTTTTATCCGGCAGCGGCAAGCCGCCGGCGTCGTGGCCG
>JAKAYZ010000069.1 GCA_021816165.1 Planctomycetota bacterium
CCCGGGAATTGGGCACCGCCCGATTTGATGTGGAACAGCCCGCATTCAACATTATTGACCGGCGGATTGAAGTAGAGGTGCTGCCGTTCTGCCGCAAGTATGAAGTGGCCACCATCACCTGGGCACCGCTGGCCCGTGGCCGGCTGGCGGGTACGTATACCCGCGGCGGCCGCAACATTCCCCAGGGCAGCTGGTACCATGCCCAACAGAAGGCCGATTTTCCCGCCAGCCAGTGGCCGCTGATGGAAGCTCTGGATAAGCTTGCCGACGGCAAGGGCATTTCCAGCAGCCAATTCGCCATCGCCTGGTGCCTGCACGTGCCCGGCGTAACCTGCCCCATCATCGGCCCGCGCACGCTCGCCCAGGTGCAGGACAACATGGCGGCTCTGACGGTTCAGTTAACCCCGGAAGACCTAAAAGCGGTTGACGCCCTCAACCCGCCCGGCAATTTATGCCGCGATCCCCACGCTGGTTCGGTGCCGCGCTGATATCCGGCGAGATCCCAAACATGCAGCTTAGGGACCGGGCAGCAGTCTGCTTTGTCGGGGTTGGACCTATGAAGCCTGCAGGGACGGGTTTGCTTTTATGCAGCGCTATGAACAGCGTTAATAGCTTCCGGGTGATGTCGGTGTTCTGGAATCCGCCCGCGTTAAGGGTCTCTCAAATTTGCTGGTAAAAAAAGTTGCCCGCAAGATGCATGAACTCATCGCGCGTGGGCACCGGCCGTAACGGTGAAAAATCGAGATCAGGCGCGAGCAGCATGGTCGTTGCGATTGTTTTTATGGCAGCAACGCCAGCACAATAATTAGGGGTAATGGCCCAAAAGGATGACATCCGTCGTTTTCGGCACAGACGGCTGTAGCTGTTCCTGCACCGATCCTTCACCAGCCACCTTTCTGTTAAATAACATCACAGAATCACAGCTGACTGCGGCCGGGATAATCTTGTCGGGTACGGGAATTGTCGCCACGCGACAGGATGATGACCGATTAGGTCTACCGCACGTATATCCGAATGTGTCGTGAACCAAAGGTACCCGCCCCGTTACCTCCGCCCCCGTCATCTCAAGGGATGGTCCGCCAAGATAAGCCCATTGCTCGGGACAGGAATCGAACCTGCACTCCTTTCGGAACCGGAACCTAAATCCGGCGCGTCTGCCAATTCCGCCACCCGAGCGCACCATCAAATCTTATCATACCATGCGGCCGCCGCCACTCCACAGGTCAAAGCGGAGATCGATTGTGCGCCTGCAGCCGCGCCGTCCCGGCGATCGTGGCGCACTTGGATGTGCCGCAGTTGCTGAATCGAGCTACGCCTGCGTTGCAACAAAGTGTGTTGCACCATCGCGGGAACCTCAAACGCTTGTTTGTGATGTTTCGGGAACTTGGACACTTGGAACACCTCGGCACCCCCAACTACTCCATTTACACCGGTACCAGCTCCGTGAGCGGCGATGCGACCACCGGCAATTTTGTTGTTCCGGCGAAATTTGAAAACGGGCCAGCCACCATTCGAATCCAGCTTCTGAGAATAGGGAAGACTTGGAAGATTAACAGTTTTTCTATTAACTCGCCCGTATTCTTGCCGCGCACTTCAACCACCCGTCCGGGACCAGCACGGCCTGTGGGACAGCCGAGCATTCACCGACAGCAAATCGGCCTTACGGCTGTTCCCTCATTGCAACAGGGGCGGTAGATTGGGCCGGTACCGCGGCCAAATATCCTGTCGCGGTGTCGTGGCAGGAAACGTATGGTACGGTTCAATCGCTTAATGAATTAATGGTTGTCCGCGTGAAGGCGGCGGCTTGTTTAGCGGCGTCGCTGATCCATCCGTTATTGGAGTGGCTTTCCGTCTTAAGGACGGCAAGCATGGCGCGGGCTTTACCGGCGTTGGCTGTCGTCCAACGGGCCACGCCCAGGCTGGTGATCGCGGCAATGCGCCAGGAAATGTCGCGGTCGTGGCGGATGATGTTGATGAGATCGGGAGCCGACGGGTTTAAATTGTGAACAATTTGGTATTTGGCATCCCACTTGGTCAGAGCCGCTTTCACATGCCGATTCAGTTTCAAAACTGAATGTTCAAGGTCCATATTCTGAAGTGGGCCTTTCCGGTAAAGGGATCTCATACCGGCCAGCGACTCCTCCATGGCATCGATGCCGACCATCCGTTCCGGCACAAAAAGTCCTTTTTTCCAGAGCCGATATCCAAAAGCCAACCCTGCGGAGAAGGCTACCTGGGCCTTTTTGGGATGACGATTGGAGAATTCATCCGCGGCGCCCGCCTGTGCGGTAATGGTCAACAGAGTTTCCAGATGGCTTTGGACCTCATCATAGACCTTGGGCAGGGGCGGATGCTGGTAAAACAGGAGATGGGGCCGGGTCAGGCCTTTACCCGCGGCCTTTTCAAGCAGGGTTAAAATGGGAAGCAGTGCAGGGTCGCCGGCAGGATCAACATTGTGGTTGATGTGTCGCAGTGCGTGGAGACCAGGTGCCAGGGTCTGCAGCTTTTGGTACGCCTGTTTGTACAAAGCCCCGGCCCCAAATCCAGTGGTGGGTGGTAAGAGGCCAGCGGGCTGCGCGCCCACTCTTATCGGCTCCATAAAACCCGGAGCCATAGTCTTGCTGCTGGCCGGTCCAACGCCCGTGGGCATCATGCTGTAGATCAAGGCGGCCGCAAAAATAGCGACGATCGCAAACGCAATGCCGAATCCAACTTTCCAACTCACGCCGCACCTCTTGACTTTCGAGTAAACCCAACCGCCGACCGGCGCAGGCCCGCCGGTTACAACGCCCACCGGGCCAAGGCCGACCACCGCATTTTGGCAGTTCCTTGGGCCGTGTCAACCTCCGGCGGTTGGAATCGATCCGGTTGCGTTGTGCCCGAGCGGCTTGGCTGCCTGCGCTTGCGGTTCTGCTTCACCATGGTACAACATCGAACCGGGCGGCAAATCCGGCAAGGAATGGCGCCCAGGGGTCTGCTGTTATAGCCAGGCGGTTTTGATCATGGCCAATGAAACTATTACCAGCGTTCCAGGCTTTTTGGCCGGGGCGCTGCGCTGCGGCATCAAACAATCCAATAAACCAGATTTAGCCATGCTCGTAAGCAAGGTGCCAGCCGCCGCTGCTGCCGTATTCACGCGTAATAAAATCGTGGGTGCTCCGATTATCGTGGGCCGGCAGAATTTGCGCAGCGGCCGGCTGCATGGTTGTATCATCAATAGTGGATGCTCCAATGTCTGCACGGGCCAGCGCGGCATCCGCGATGCCCGGGAAATGTGCCAACTGACGGCCGCATCGCTGACGCCGCGAATACCGGCCTTATCTGCGGCTTTGATCTTACCCAGCAGCACCGGCGTGATTGGGCATTTTTTGCCAATGGCCAAGCTCCGGGCCGGAATTCCCCGGTTGGCCGGTGAAATAAGCGACAGCCAGTCCGCGGGCCAGGCTTTTGCCCAGGGGATATTAACCACCGACACGCGGGTAAAAATGGCCGCCGTTACCGTGGCCCTTGGTTCGGCGAAGGTCCGGATTGCCGGGGTGTGTAAAGGCTCCGGCATGATCGCGCCGAACATGGCCACCATGCTGGCCTACGTGGCAACGGATGCGGCCATTATTGCGCCGCTGTTGCAGCGGACCGTGCAATCGGTCGTGGATGAAACTTTTAACTGTGTTACTGTGGACCAACATACCAGCACCAGTGATACCTTCGCGTGCCTGGCCAATGGCCTGGCGGATCACCGGGTTTTGCGAACTCCCGGACCGGTTTGGCAACGCTTCCGGGACGCCCTGTTTGAGGTGTGCGATGCGTTGTCCCGGCAGATCGCCTCCGACGGCGAAGGTGCCACCAAATTGGTGCGGGTTCTGGTTACCGGCGCGGCTTCGGCCACAGATGCCCGCAAAGCCGCCATGGCCATTGCCAACAGCCCGCTGGTGAAAACGGCCATTCATGGCGGGGATCCGAATTGGGGCCGGTTTGTCAGTGCGGCCGGTTATTCCGGGGCCAGGATGCGGGCCGATCGCTGTACGTGTCGTGTGGGCAAGATCACGGTTTTCAAAAATGGACAGCCGACCCGGGTCGATCTGGGCACCGTTGAACAGGCTATGAAGCAGTCCGAACTGGATATTACCGTGGACCTGGGCACCGCGCGGGCATTCACCTGCCGCGTATACACCTGTGATTTATCCCGCCAGTACATCACCATCAACGCGGATTACCATACGTGATATGCCGACCCATGAACCGCCGGGTGATACCACATAGGTTCCGGACCGTGAAGGCCAGTGGTCCTGATGCGGCCGCAGAGGTTTGTGCCAACCGTTAAATTTTCAAATTTTTGGCGTGAAACGCCAGTGCATCTTGAATATGGGCATCCCAATAGGGCCAATCGTGGGCCCCGGGATATTCATGATACGTATGTTTGTACCGGAGCTTGAGCAGATGGCGATGCATTTGACGGTTGTCCTGGATTAACGAATCCTGCGTGCCGCAGTCAATCCACAGGCACGGACGGCGGCTTCTGGGACAGGTCTCGGCCAAGGCCACACAATCCTCCCGGCCACCGGCGGCGGAAGTTCCGAAAATGGCCTTGGCCTCCAGAATATAGGAATCCGTCTGTGTGGCCTGGGCCAGGGCGGCCAGGCGGGTCAGCGCTCCGCTATGCGAATGCGCTGAACAGAATACATCCGGATGTTTCAGCGCCAGTTTTATCGCTCCGTATCCGCCCATGGAAAGGCCGCCAATGGCCCGGCCGTGCCGTTCGCAAATCACGGGAAACGTCCGTTCCACAAATCCAATGACATCCTTCATGATATGATCTTCAAACCGCAGCCCTGGTGGATGGACGCTGTTGGTGTACCAACCCCGGTTGCTGTCGGGCATGACGACGATTAATTTCATATTGGAAACGTAGCGCTCAATACTGGTGCGCCGGCACCAGCCGGTATAATCATCGGAAAGGCCATGCAGCAGATACAGCACCGGTGCCCGGCCTTTGAGATTCTCCGGAATAATCACATTCATGCCGGCGGCCTTTTGAATAGCCGCCCCAAAAAAACTCACCTGACAAATCACCATTGGGTAAACCTTTCGTAAATACCTACCGTCCTACAACCACAGGGAACCGGCTTAAACAAACAGACCGAGCCGGGCCTTTCCTGGTCAACATTGCATCCCGGTCAACCCTTCGGTGGGCCATCCCGATCGTGTGAACCCAAGGCATCCCACAACCGGCCATCCTGGGCCAATAATGCATCGGCTTCCACCGGGCCCCAAGTTCCGGGTTCATAGCGGGCCAGAGGTGATAAACCCTGCCGCCAACCCTGTTCGATGCCGTCGATAATAGCCCATGAGCTTTCCACCTCATCCCGGCGGATAAACAACGTGGCATCACCGAGAATGGCATCCAAAAGCAGCCGTTCATACGCTTCCGGCGAATAGCTGCCGAAGGCTTCGTGGTATTCAAAATCCATGTGCACAGGAGCTATTTTGGTGGCCGTGCCCGGTCGCTTGGCGTTGATCAGCAATGATATTCCTTCGCCGGGTTGAATGCGCAGCGTCAGCACATTGCGCGATACGCGATTGGCCTGGGCATTAAAAAGCACGCCCGGTGCGGAGTTGAAATGAATGTTCACCTCCGAACCTTGGCGCTTCATCAATTTGCCGCTGCGCAGATAAAATGGCACGCCGTGCCAGCGCCAATTGTTGATGAAAAGTTTTACCGCAGCGTAGGTTTCGATGGTGCTTTCCGGATGCACACCGCGCTCCTGCAAATATCCGATGACGGGTTGGCCATTGACCCGCCCGGAGGTATATTGCCCGCGGATGGTCCGTTCGGCCACGTCCCTGCTGCCGAAGGGTGGAATCGACCGGAGCACGCGCAGTTTTTCATCGCGAATGGCATCGCCATCCAACGCCACGGGCGGTTCCATCGCCACCAGGGCTAGAAGTTGCATGAGGTGGTTTTGGACCATGTCGCGCAACGTGCCGGCGGTTTCAAAATAGCCGCCGCGTCCTTCCACTCCCAGCGTTTCGCCCACGGTGATCTGTACATGATCCACATAGCGGCGGTTCCAGATGGGTTCAAAAATGCCGTTGGCAAACCGAAAAACCAGCAGATTCTGTACCGTTTGCTTACCCAGATAATGGTCAATGCGATAGACCTGTGATTCGTCGAAGACACGATTGACGCGTGTGTTCAAGTCGCGGGCGGTTTGCAGATCGCGACCGAACGGCTTTTCCACAATAATCCGCCGCCACGCCGCACTGCTGAACGGGTCAATGTTGCCCAAGCCAGCCTCCAGCAGTTGATCCACAATGGTGCCGAATTCCACGGGGCTGGTGGAGAGATAATATAGTCGCCGACCGCCGGTACCGTGGGTTTGATCCAGCGTGGCGAGCCGTTGGGCCAGGCTGCGATAGCCTGCGGCATCTTCAAACGTGCTTTGATGATAAAAAATACGGCTGGATAAGTCGTTCCATAAATCCGGATCCACCGGGCGAGACCGCGAAAACTTATTCACGCCGTCCAGCACCTCCTGTCGGAATTGCTCGTCGGTTTTGGGACGACGGGCAAACCCGATCACCACTGTGGAGCGCGGTAAGGCGCCTTCTCGCGTTAGATTGTAGATGGCAGGAATCAGCTTGCGAGCGGTCAAATCACCAGTCGCTCCGAAAATCACAATTGCACATGGGGCGGCAGTTGAACTCGAGCTGGGGGTGGACCTGTCTTCTTCGTTATTGCTATTCACTAATGCACCGGATCCTTTCAGTCATTTTCTTTACCCCGCAATCCGGGTATTCTAGCATACCACTGGCAAAATAAACGAGCTTGGTGATTTTATGGCTGATATTCTCTGGGCACCGTGGCGGCTGGATTATATCCGCACTGTCTCGGGTGATGGTAAAAATTGCTTTCTCTGTGATTTAGCCCTTGCTCCGCAACTGGATCAGAGCAACTTGGTAGTGGCCCGCACTCCGGACTGCATGTTGCTAATGAATCGCTACCCTTATGTCAACGGCCATCTGCTTATCGCGCCGTACCGCCACGTGCCGGATTTAACGGAGCTTTCCCTGACGGAGCGCACCGGACTGATGGAACTGACCACTCACGCCCAGAAAAGTCTGCAGCGGGCCATGAATCCGCAGGGATTTAACATTGGTATCAACATCGGTCGCTGCGCGGGGGCGGGCGTGGTTGGACACGTCCATATCCACGTGGTGCCCCGTTGGAGCGGCGACATTAATTTCATGACCGTGGTGGGGCAGGTACGCGTGATTCCCCAGGCGGTGGAAGAAGCCTTCCGACAGTTGTCTAAAGCGCACACCGAAATTGTATCCCTATCCACGCCGCCCCCCAACGCACCGTGAACTTCCCCGATTCTCATGGGATATCAGGAGCCTGCCATGTCCATTCTTGCTGTGATTCCGGCCCGTTTTGGGTCTTCGCGTTACCCGGGCAAGCCTCTGTTAAATGCCACCGGCAAGTTTCTCATCCAGCATGTGGTGGAACAGGTGCGTCAAGCCCGCCACGTGCAGGAGGTGATTGTGGCCACCGATGACCAGCGCATTATTAGCGCTGTGGAAAGCTTTGGCACCAGGGCGGTTCTGACCGCCACCACCCATTGCAGCGGCACCGATCGCGTGGCCGAAGTGGCTAGGCGGCCGGAGTTTGCCCAATATCGACACTTTTTGAACGTGCAGGGGGATGAACCGGAAATTCCGCCCCAAACCATTGATGATCTGGCGCGTCTGATTGCCACTTCCCCGGCCCCGGAAAAAGGCGCCGGATCGGCCCTGCCGCCATGTGAAATGGTTACCGCAGCCGTTCCTATCACCGATCCTGCGGCCATCAACAATCCAAATGTTGTAAAAGTGGTGGTGGACG
>JAKAYZ010000070.1 GCA_021816165.1 Planctomycetota bacterium
ACTGATGATAGCTGGAAATCCCGCCGAATGCAACGCCCCGGCGGGCCGGCGGGCGCCGGCGGTGCGGGCCGGCGGTGCGGGCGGCTATAATTCGCCGATGAACAGTGTAACGCAGGCGAAAACAGACATCACGATGCGGCGGACGGACGGCACAAGCGGCGGAAAGCTTGCGGTGCTGGCGTGGTCGCATTTTTTGAATGACGGGGCGGCTTTTTATCTGCCGGGGATACTGCCGGCGGTGCTCGCGGCCCTGCACCAGCCGCTGACGATGATCGGGGTGATCACGGCGGCGATGTACGTCGGTCAGGCACTCCAGCCGGTGACGGGCATATTGGCGGATCATGCGGGAGGGCGGCGGTTTGTGTTAGGCGGGCTGCTGGCATGTTCACTGGCCGGGGCGATGGTGGGCCTGGCGGGGAATGTATGGATGCTGATCGCGCTGCTGCTGATTTCCGGCCTGGGATCCACCGTATTCCATCCGCAGGCGCTGGCCGCGGTGCGCAGCGTAACGCAGAAGCGGCCGGCGATGGGAATGGCGACATTTCTGGTGGGCGGGGAACTGGGGCGTGGGGCTTGGCCGTTGATCACCAGCCTTATTGTGGTGCGAATGGGCCTGCATGCGTTGTGGATCATCGCGTTGCCCACGCTGGCCTCCATTCCGGTGCTGCTGTGGCAGATTCCGCGGCTGGCGCCGCGGCATGCGGCGGCGGGGAAAATCCGCTGGCGGGAACACCGGCGGCCGTTTGCGGTGCTGGTCGGTTTTTCGGCATTCCGCGGACTGGTGGTATTCGGGTCGATTGTGTTCATACCCATCATGTGGAAATTACGTGGTGGAGGGCTGGTGACGGGGGCATCCATTATCAGCACATTGCTGATCACGGGGGTGCTGGGGCAGTTGGGGGGCGGCACATTGGCGGACCGGTTCGGCCGGAGGCATGTGGTGCTGGGAAGTTCCATGATGCTGATTGTTTTGGTTCCGCTGCTGGTGCTGGTGCATGGCGCGCTGCTGTGGGTGGTGGCGGGCATTACGGGCATTGCGATGTTTTCAACCTTCGCCTCCACGCTGCTGGTGGGGCAGGATATATTTCCGGAAAACCGCGGGCTTGGTTCCGGCATTGCCCTGGGGTTTTCCAACGCATTGGGGGCGATGGGCCTGATTCCGCTGGGCGTGGTGCTGCGTCACAGCAACATCTACGTGGTGTTCGCCATTTTAACCGCCGGGGCGGCGGGCATGCTGGCCACGGCGCTGCTTTTCAGCCGCAAAGTTCATCCGGCAATGCAGTAAACGACGCGGCGGGCGCCGCGGGTCGCAGGCAATCAAGCGGAACATAATATTTAACATAACGCCGGCCGTCAGTGTAAAGGCGGCCGCGCCCATCCGGCACGAGCACGGTGACCCGGGCGGTGATGCGGTTGATAATTCCGCGATACACGCGGGCATGCCGATTGAACTCCACCGCACTGCCGACATGCAGGGCGTGGTCGCGGCAGGCGCGCTGTGCGGCGGTAAGCAGGCCATGGCGGGATTCGGTATGGCCGAAGATATTGGAAACAAGCGATTTGAAGGGCGGTTTTGCACAACTGGATTTGCCGTGGGACAGCAGTTCAAGCAGGTGGATGATTTCATGTTCCAGGATGCGCTGCAGGGCGCTGACACGGTCCGGGCAGGGCAGGCCGCCGATGCGGACGCTTTCCGCCGGGTCATGGAAATTGGTTCTCAGCAGGTGGCCGGAAACGGCGATTTCGTATTCGCAGCGGAATTTGCCGGGGAAGACTTTAAAGCGACGGGTAATGGTTTTCCCGCCGGCACTGGTCATGTTTGCCGAGACGCGGAAATGCAGGGGAGCATCGGATTTCGGCGGCAGGGTGCGGGCAAACCAGCCGTGAAAAAAAAGCGTGTCATACAGCTTAAAGGCAAAGGCAATGTCCGCGGGGGAAAGTGCGGCAATATCGGCATTGGCGCAGGCATCGGACACCTGCATCAGCAAGTTGCGGATCATGCCGGATTTATGGGCGATGGCATCCGGGGAATAAAACAGGTGCAGCGGATCCGGCGGCGGGGAGACGGCGTTGAGATTTAACGGTGCGGCCGGCGCAGCGGGATTAACCGGCGGGGCCGGCGGATGGGGATGATCAAAACGTTCCGGATTGCGCGGATAGGGGAAACTGCCTTTGATTGACACATCCATGCGACGAAGTCCTGATTGAGGAACAGGGAGTCAGTCCGGAAATTCAGCCATTGGCGGCGGGGATTCGGAAACATCATCGGCGACGGGCGGATGGGCGTCTGGCGGATCGGCGGCAGCCATTTTCGCGGCAATTGGCGCCGGACAAATGCTGCAGGTTTCATCCGCCTGGTTGTAGACGACCACTACCTCGCCGGCGTGCAATTGGCGCAGAACCTGGCGGACCATGTCTTCAAGTGAAATGTCCCGGTGGCCGTGGATGGCCCCCTGACGGGTGACATAATCCTCAATAAGGGATTGAAGGGTGGCGGGGCGCAAATGCTGGAAGGGAATAATCATAGCGGCTCGGCAAGGGGTGAAAATGCCGGCGAAACATCGGCGGCGACCGGCGGATGGGCGGGATCGGTTACGGCGTCAATCCATCCACCGCCAAGAAGCCGCAGGCCGTCATAACAGACAACCGCCTGACCCGGTGTAATGGCGGCGACGGGATGATCAAATTCCAGCTGCATTTCGTGGCTGGCTCCAAGGGTGACAAGGGCCGGCGCCGGCGGGGAATTATAGCGTACTTTGGCCATCACACGGAGGGGGGAATTGGGGCGGGGAGCGAGCCAATTCACCTGCCCGGCGGTGAGGCGGCGATGCAGGAGTTCATGGCGCGGGCCGACGCGGACGGTATTGGCTTGGGCATCAATTCCGGTGACATATATGGGATAGCCGAAGGCGACACCCACGCCGCGGCGCTGGCCGAGGGTGAAATTCTGGTGGCCGGAATGGCGGCCGACGACCGTGCCGGCGGCATCGACAATGTTGCCGGGCTTGAGGGCATTGGGCGATCGCTTTTGCAGGAGATGCACATAATTGTTGTCCGGAACAAAACAGATTTCCTGGGAGTCGGGCTTGTCATGGACGGGAAGCCCGAGGCGGCGGGCCATTTCCCGGACTTCGGATTTTGGATAATCCCCGATGGGCAGGAGCATGCGGGGCAGTTCCTCCGGCGGAACACCGAAGAGGACATAGCTTTGATCCTTGGACAGGTCCGCACCGCGCCATAATTCCACATCACCGCAGGCATTGCGATGAATGCGGGCGTAATGACCGGTGGCGACATAATCCGCACCCAGGGCGCGGGCATAGCGGGCGAGCTTGCCGAATTTCAGATATTCATTGCAGCGGACGCACGGATTGGGCGTGCGGCCGGCGTTGTATTCGCTGACGAAGTAATCAATGATGCCGCCGAAATCACGCTGGAAATTAAGGGCATAAAAGGGGATATCAAGCAAACCGGCGACATAGCGCGCATCGGCGGCGTCGCCGACGGAGCAGCAGCCCTGGTGGTGCGGCTTGCCGGCGGCGGGCGACGGTGGAGGCGATTTAAGCGGGGCGCAGGCGACGGGGGTATCATCATCCGCACCGGCCGGATCGTTGCCGAGGCGCATGAACACGCCGACGCAGCGATAGCCCTGCTGTTTAAGCAGAGCCGCAGCCACGGAGCTGTCCACACCGCCGGACATGGCGACGACCACTGTTTTTCCATTTGCAGCCACGGGGCAACCTTTCCAACGCCGCCGACCGATAACTAAACGCGGCAGCGGACTACCTGAGCGGATGATTATAGCGTTTTGTTAAAATCGATTCAGCGGGAAAAGCGCATTTATCCGCGGGCCGGCGGCTATGCGGCGGCGCGGGGCGCAAGGGAGCGGTGACGGCCGGGCGGGAATCAACTGATTTCCGAGGTAATCGCCGGCGGTTGTTGCAGGGTTTTAAGCACCGGGCAGGCATCGACGGCTTTTTTAACGCGATCGTGAAGCTGCGGCGGAAGCTGGGAAAGCACATTGCGGAGTTGCACGGTCATATCACCCAAACGGGAGGGATTGGAAACGTAGGTTTTGTTAACGGTCGCTTCAACACCGGTCAAGGGGCAGCCGTTGCGGCTTGCGGTAAGCAGGGCGAGCATCATTTCACAGGCGGCCAATGCTGCGGGGACTAGGTCGGTGGGTCCGGGACCGGTGCCGCCGCCGCCATCTTTGGGGGGCAGGTCAATGCGAAAGGACCAGTTGGGGCCTTGGACATCAATGGCGAAGGGGGCAACCTGTTTAAGGTTAATGGTAGTAGACATCAGGGATTCTCCGTATGGGCAGATAGCGTTAACACAACTATTTTATAATATTCCAATATTAGCACATAGGCAAATTATTTAATATTGTGAAAACCGGCTCGCAATGCTTTTATAGGGCGTTTCCGGACAGTTATTTTTATCTGCTGAAAATTATTATATTATAGGACTGGATGAAGGTGCAACATCTATGGGGTAGTGGTGTTGTACCATTGCTTTGAGAGGATTGATTTCTTATCATATTCTTCACAAGCAGCGGGGGGAGAATTGGCCTTGCAGATTATCGGGCCGAGAATCCCGATGTGTGGGTGGTTGAGCGGGAGGCACGAGGATCGTGCATTTAGGATCCTTTTTAGCATGGAAGGCCAGGACAAACTATGACACAACTTATGACTTCGGTTAAGCCTTTGCCAAGCCAACAACCTTCCGTCAGTCCGGCGCGCAAACATGTGGATGTTCCCGCGGGTTTATGGCTGGGCTGCCCGGACTGCGGCGAAATGATTTACCGCAAGGAAATGGAAGCGAACCTTCACACCTGCCCGCGTTGCCGCCACCACTTCCGGGTAAGCGCGCTGCAACGCGTGAACATGCTGGTGGATACAGGCACGTTTGAAGAAACCGACAAGCGGATGACTTCCAGCGATCCGATTTTGTTTAACGCGCGGAAAAGCTACAAACAGCAGCTGCTGGAGGCGCAAAAAGCATCCGGCTGCGGCGACGCGGTAATTACGGGCAAAGGCTTTATTAAAGGCCGGCCGATGGTGCTGGCGGCGATGGACTTTTTCTTTCTGGCCGGGTCCATGGGATCCGTGGTGGGTGAAAAAATAACCCGCGCTATTGAACTGGCCACTGCGGAACGTGTGCCGCTGGTTATCGTGTCCTGCTCCGGCGGAGCGCGCATGCAGGAAAGCACCGCAAGCCTGATGCAGATGGCCAAGACATCGGCCGCACTGGCGCGGCTGCATAAAGCGGGCGGACTGTTCGTAAGCGTCCTGGCGGATCCGACCACCGGCGGGACAACGGCAAGCTTTGCGATGCTGGGCGATCTGATTTATGCCGAACCAAAGGCGATGATCGGATTTGCCGGCCCCCGCACGATAGCCAACACCATCAAGGTGGAATTGCCGGAAGGATTCCAGCGTGCGGAATTCCTGGTGGAAAAAGGATTCGTGGACCGGATTGTGCCGCGCGGGGAACTGCGATCAACACTGGCCCGGGCGTTTGACTTTTTCGGCCGATGAACCGCGGGCGCCGGGCAACCGCCGGCCGCGATTCCGATTCGTGAACCCCCTACCCCCCTGTTTTTTAAATGCAATTGACTGCGTTGGCGCCGATTGACGGCTTGGGTTAAGGCGCAAAAAAAGGCGGCAGCTTTTTAGGGCTGCCGCACAGAAGAAATCAATTCATGAGGGCCTTTGACTTACCATGACGAAGGCACCGTCACCGTTCGCGGCGTGAAATTCGGCGACCAGTGGAGCTGCCAGAGTTTGGCCAGCGGCACCGTGTGGGCCGAGCCATCCGTATACACCACGTTCACATTGTTCACATGCCGGTTGATGCAGAAGATGCCCATTTCATCGGTATTGGAAAGTGTGGAGTTTCCAAGATTAAGATTCGAGGGCACCGGGTCGAGTGACTGCGGAGCGGCATCCGCCCAGATGGCATCGGCAAACAACGGCTGGTCCGGCAGAAGTGCGCCCTGGTGGGCCCGCGGATCAAAGGAAGGCAGGTTGCCCTGCACCACCATGCCCTTGCCGCGATCGGTAAAGGTTCCGTCGGTGACGATCATGCCATCGACGGAATAACCGCCATGGAAGGAGACGGAGCCGGCGGCGTAAATATCGCCGTTGATGGCGGTTTGCCCCTGGAAATCAACATTGCCCAGGCTGACAATATTTATATTGACCGCGCCGCCGCCGGAGGGGAATTGCCCGGAGATATCCACATTACCGGTTACCAGCAGAGTGCCGGCGCCGATGATGATGATCTGGCCCGAGGGCGTAAAATTCCCATTGACGATTTGAATGGGATGTATGGAGAAATCCAGCGTGACATTGCCGGAGCTGCCGGCGTTATTGCCGGGGACGAAGCTGCCGGGCGCGCGGCCGCTGTTGCCGCAACCGCCGCCGCCGCCGGCACTGCCGCCACGGCCGGAACCGGTGCCGCTTCCAGAGGGGGTCACCGCCCACGGAGAATCCGCGGCGACCATTTGTTCGAATATTTCGGTAACGTCCGGCGGTTCGAGGCCTTGAACGTTTTGTTCAATGGAGCCGCTGACGTTGGAATTGCCCTTCATGGCCACGGCGCCGCCGGAGACCACGTTTCCGTTGACGGCTGAACCGCCGACGCCGCTTACCGAGCTGGCGGAATAAACACTGCCGATAAATTGATCATTACCGCCCAGGGTGGCGCTGCCCATGGAGGCCAGGGCGCCGATGCCGCCGCCGGGCGTGGCATCTTTATTCAGGCCGTAACTGGCAACGGCATTTTCCAGCCAGGGGTAGCCCGGTGAATAGGGCGGGCCGGACATGTTGATGGAGCCCCACGCCAGATCCGCCGTACCGACGCCGCCGGAGGGCACGGTGGCATCCGGACAGACGGCGTTCTCCGCCATTTTGGTGTCATAGGCCTTGAGTTCCTGATACCAGTTACCGGACGGTGTGAAATAATCCGACGGCATGGCGCTGCGATAGTGGGCGGCATATTCGTTGGCGGCGAGGGCCAACTGATGCAGATTCGAAAGGCACGCCGTGGTGCGGGCCATTTCCCGTGCGCGGGCCAGTCCGCCGATAAGCAGACTCACAAGCACAGCCACAATTCCCAGCGCCACCAACAGTTCGGTAAGGCTGAAACCGGCGCCCCGCCGATGGTGCTCCGGGAGAACGCCCCCACCGAGGCATTGCAATGGCCGGCGCGCCTTGAACTTTCCAACTTCCAGTTTCGTTGACATGAACGAACTCCTGCCCCTACGGCTGAAATGACCACCTTCGCGGCCTGTTCGCAGAATTGCATCGACCGTAATCCGGCCGACGATCTCGCAGCGCTGTACAGGCCATGAACAGCGTGCGATGGGCGTGGAGATTGCGCACACCACAATCCCCCGACAGTTTCTGTTTTCGGCGATTTTTACGGGGACGATGAGCGATTTTCAGCCCGTGTTGCGGCCGGAAAATACGGACCTTGCGATGGGTCTTAAAATAACGGCGAGGCGATTTTCCCGGCCGGGAAAATCAGGTTATCCGACACGGCGGATATAAATAAACAAAATTCCGCCGGTTTTAAACCGGGGCAATCAAGCGGAAGAAAAACGCGCCGGGTTATCGGCGGGCGTGCGAAAATAAGGCGGCGCGGCGAATGGAGGCGATATGGGACCGCCGGCGCGGCGGGGTTCGGCGGCGCGCGGCCCTATTCTTCGGATTTAATTTCCCACGCGGCCATGGCCTGGGCGAGTTCCACCTTCAGGCGTTCATATTTTTCATTGACGGCTTTGAGCCTGGCGGGCTGACCGGCCACGGCGGGATCGGCAAAGGACTGTTCGCAGTCCCG
>JAKAYZ010000071.1 GCA_021816165.1 Planctomycetota bacterium
AATCACCGACAAAATCTGCAAAAGCCACCACGTCATCCTGCTGATAATGGTGACCAAGAATTACCAGCCGCCGTCCAAGCGCCGCCTTGTGCTGCGCAATGCGCTCCATCAGCTCCTTTTTGGGCATCTGCAGGTAATGCTTGGGGATGGGCTGCTGCCACTGCATGTCAAAAACCTCGCCAAAAAAGCCAAACTCCACCGTTCATTATAGAGGGCTTACCGATACTTTCCGAATCTCAAGTCGTGTCGATAGCCGGAACAACCATCCCCATATTCATTTTGATGAGATGGGGTAAAACCCGACCCGTGCCAGCATTTGCCGTTGCAATGTTTATGCGAGCAGAATCCTGACAAGTCCCCGGAGTTGTTCACGGCGGCGATCCAGATCATCGCTCGCCATGTGTATCAGTTCAGCACGTTGCTGTTGATGGTTGCGCAGGACATCGACGATGGCGGCGGCAAGCAGGCGGGGATTATTGGGTGGGGCCGTGGCGGTCAGGCCCGCCAAAGGTTGGGCCGATTGTATTTGAGGCGTGGCAGTGGCCACGATTGGCGTCCCCATCGCAGCGGCTGCCAAGATGGGGGCCAAAATGACCGGACCGTCGGCAGCCAACACGCATACATTCGCCTGTGAGGCTAACGTGCACCACGGCACTGATTCTGGTTCAAGCGATATTGACGCGGTACAGGGAAGGTCTCCGACAAATTCCATTATTCGTTTTCGACGTTCAGCATCAACACCCCATCTCCCCGCGGGAAGCTGAAGGCGTATCGTCACGCACGGGTCGATTTGCGCTGCAATCGCCGCCGCCCAAAGTGCGATGTCCACGCGCAGGGCAGACCCAGTACCTGCTACGATCAATATGCAGGGGCCAGACGATTTAATGGCTTGTTTCGACTCGGCATTATGCCCTTCTTCGCGCGTTGAATCGGCAAAGGTTATTTGACGTGCTGAAGTTGCTTCCGCTTCCGCGGTGTCGGTTGCCGTCGGACCGCGCGTATCCTGCGGATCAGCATTCTGCGGCGGTTTGATGTAGTGCCATCCCTGCACGCAGTAGCGTAATGGAGTCGAGCCGCAAATAAGGGCCTCACCCCGATCGAATCCTACAGCCGCCCGCCGTCCAGATATGAACCACTGGGTATAAAACGCCGACGCCATGTAAGGTTGTGAGGGTGGAATGAACTCGATGCACATTGGTACGCGGCGTGCTGCCACACAACCGACGCGTTGCGCCCAATTACCCCAAAGGCCGACGGCATGAGGTTCAATGGCCTTTACCGCCTTGGCGATGCCGCAATACGTTGCCGGGTCGTATCCTCCCAAACTCCGATGCCAAAGTATTCGCTCCCTGGGAATGCCTGCCTGTTCAGCCGCCGCAATACCGTCATGATGTCCAAGGATCAGCAGGTGCTGATCGGCATCGACTGCCCACCACAATGCGGCAAGTAAAAGCAGTCCGGCGCGGCCGATGGTGGGGTCTGCTGCATGCAAAAGCTTTTTCAATCTGCCGCCTCGCCAGCATTCAATCCCATGCGAAAGGTTTTCCTCATCACTATTTCAATTCCAGATGATATCCCGCGTATTAAAAACCGGTCCATCCGTGCATGTCAGTTTGTATGTCCAGTCGGCCGCACCGGACGAGCGGTACTTAATAATGCAGCTTTGACAGGTGCCCATGCCGCAGGCCATCGGCTGCTCCAAAGATGCCAAACAGGTGACGCCATAACCTTGCGACACTTCCGCAGTCGCTTGCATCATGCGGGTTGGCCCGCAACAGCAAACGATCACCCCGGGTTTTGCGAGCTGCGAGAGCACAAAATCCAGAGCGCTTGTAATTCGACCACTTACACCCAGCGACCCGTCATCCGTGGTGATGATGGCGGGAATGCCAAACCGGGCAAACTCCTCGATGCAAAGCTGTGGCACCGGCAAGTTGGATGGCCCGGGATCAATCACACGCAGTGGCAAAAGGCTTTGTCTCTGCACGCCAATCAAGGCCATAGTAGGAACATGCTGCTGGGCAAGGTGTGATGCAAGATACAGCATGGGGGGGATACCAACTCCACCGCCAGCCAAAATAACGCGGGTTGTCCCTGCCGGAATAGTAAAGCCCTGTCCCAATGGACCAATCAGGCTGATGCGGTCATTGACTCGCAAGGCTTCCATTTGATGGGTCATCCTGCCGATCACTCGGTAAACAATATCAATGACCGATGCACCATTTTCCGTCTTATGGGCGGCAATCGAGTAGGGGCGTCGAAGAAATGGACGGGGAGAAATAAATTCTATTCCCCTCGGATGCGGAAACGGCCCGTCCGGTTCCCACTCCAAATGAGCGTGGGCGGGATCCACCGGTGCCGCCTGGGTGTGCAATTCTACAAATTGGCCGGGCGTGGATCGGGGAAAATCGGATACCAGTAATGTCAGACGGTAGTGTTCGTCGCAAAGTCGATCGTTGCACTGTACCGTCGCTGTGTAAATTCCCCGATTTGCTGTTCGCTTGGTCATCATCCGGATTAACATAGCCGGAAGAGTCAGTTGTTTCCACGGTGCGGAGCAGATACGCAGCATACTCGCCGAATCTTTCGCCTTGCGCCGAAGCGATTATAGCCACCCTATAATCTCACACATTGGAATTGGTAAGGAGATGATGCCATGTCTAAAGTTGCGATGATTACAGGTGGCGCGGGCGGGATTGGTTCCGCGACTGCACGTCTACTGTGGCGAAAGGGCTATTCGCTGGTGTTGCTTGGCCGGGATGCCGACAAATTGGAGCGTTTTGGTGCCGAGCTTGGAGAGGCTCATCGCCTGAAACTTTTTGCCGCTGACTTAGCCGATCCGGAACAGGCCGCCCAGGCCGTTGAAGGTGCGTTTGAATGGAAACATCGCGTAGATGCCATCATCCATACCGCTGGCTATGCGCCGCATTTGACGCTGGCCGATACCACCCCGTCCGCTTGGCGCGACATTGTCGATGGTAATTTGTCCAGCGCCATGTATTTGTTGCAAAGTGCGTGGCCTCGGTTTTCTGCACAATTTAAACAGGCTGCGGAATTACCGGACTATATCGGCGCGTCGATGGTGTTTATCTCAAGTGAGGCATCGCGCGATCCATTTCCCGGTTTAGGAGCTTACGCCGCCGCCAAAATCGGGCTCAACATGCTTACCAAGGTAGCATCGCGGGAGGGGCAATCTATCGGTCTGAAGGTGTTTTGTATTGCGCCGGCGGCCACGGAAACCGCCATGCTGCGTGGTCTGCCGTATGCCGATAAAATTCCCGCGTCACAAATATTAACACCCGATGACGTGGCCCGAACCATTGGTGATACGCTCCATGGTGGGTTGGCGTACAGCAGTGGCGAAACCATATTTGTGCACCGCGCTGCGCGATAAAATGGGGCAACTGCTATGATGAAAGATGCTTCCAACCAAAGGCACCAAACAGAGGTGGCGAATAGGGAGATAGTCTGTTATTTCATTCGGCATGCCGAAGCGGAGCCTGCAACACAGACCGGGGACGCCGCCCGCCCGCTGACAAAAAATGGTCGGCACGATGCCCGGGAAATATTTGCGGTAATGGCCGACATCGCCCCAGACATAGACTGCGTGTACAGCTCATCATTATTGCGAGCCAGGCAAACGGCAGAATTGCTGGGGTCCGCATTGGGGCTGGATGGTGAGCCTGAGATTGTGCCTGTTCTAGCCAACGGTGGACCTGTATCGGAATGGATACATTGTCTGCGAACCACCAAAAGTAAAACCCATTGCGTCGCCGCGGTGGGGCACGAACCGACGTTGGGCCGCTGGCTGGCGGAACTATGTTTTGGCAGCGACACACCTGTCGTTATGAAAAAATGCGCCATCGCGAAAGTTCGAATTTGGTTGGGCATCGATCGCATCGATGCCGACTTGCAGGGGCTTTATCAACCGGGCTTTATGCGCAAAGTGGCCCGGCGAAAGTGATATCCATTCCAGTTATCGGCACAGCTAAAACGCATGTAATTTTCAACTCGCGATACGCACACTCATGTGTCCTGTAGTACATATGGCAACCGAGGTGGTGGAGAGGTGTGGCTGTTGAAGGAGCGCATATGATGCCGTTATCACCATCGCGGGGGGGTGTTGAATATCTGAGGAGAGCAGCGATGTATGTCGGACGTAAATCGCTGTGGATTGCCGCCGGCTGGGTCATCATTTATCTGGTGGCACGGATATTCGCCTCCGGGCCGCTGATGCTTATTGAACCGGTACTTGGCGCGGTTTTCGGCGGGGCGGCGGGGTGGGAAATGGGCGACAACGCCGTACAGGAATGCGGCTTCACCGGCCTGGTATTGTGGGTGTTTTTGGTGGTGGGATGTTGGCTGCCAATCTGGCTTGTTACATGGATTGAGCAATCGATCGTGAGCCGACTTTTTGGCTGGTCACTGACTTTTGGTGATTGGATGCTGCTGACCATGGCGACATTGCTTTCGCTTGCAGCGGCGGTATGGAGGGCACTGGCAGACGACTGACGGGCAATGATTTGGTATCTGGCGCGGAAGAATTCATGGCGTGCTGACCGTGCCAAGGATGACACCGCGATCGGCCCCTGTACAGCTTGGTAAATTGCCTGGTATTTTGCGCAGCGTCATCGCCGCAAGCACCGCAAAACTCATCGCCTCGCGGGCGGCATTCGTCATACCGAAGGCCTCTACGTTGCGGATGGCAGGGCTGCCAATTTTGCCGAGATGATACGCGATGCGTTCCATCAAGTAAGTATTTCTAATTCCACCACCACAAAAAATAATATCGTCCGGTAACGAAGGCAGGAAAAGACGATAGGCGTCGGCGATGGTGACTGCCGAAAATTCCGCAGCCGTGGCGAGCAAATCTTCCGGTTTCGCACGGGGGTGGCGGCGACGCATTTCGTCGGCCAGCGCCGCACCAAATATCTCCCGTCCGGTCGACTTCGGCGGTCGCTTTTTGAAATAGGCATGACGCAGCAGGCCCGCTAAAACGTCCTCCATGACCCCACCACGGCGAGCGATATCGCCATTGCGGTCACACGACAAATTGAATAATTTCTGTGCCAGCGAATCCAACAAACAGTTTCCGGGGCCGGTATCAAAGGCGATAGTTTCAAAGGACTTGCCAATCGGGGCTGCAGGCAGCCATGTCAGGTTGGAAATTCCACCAACGTTGTGGACGCTGCGCGTGCGCTGCGGGTGGGTAAACAAAATGGCGTCAACGGCCGGCACCAGTGGGGCACCCTGGCCGCCTACGGCCATATCAGCCGGGCGGAAGTCTCCTACGGTGGTGATACCTGTTAACGTGGAGATGACGGATACATTTCCAATCTGCAAGGTGGCACCGCAAGTCCCCCGACGTGGGGGAACATGCGCAATCGTCTGGCCGTGGCTGCCGATGGCGGTGATGCGGCCGGCAGGTATGTGCGCCATGGCCAGTAAATCCATCGCTGCGGCTGCAAATTGCTTCGCGGTAAGCATATCGAGTACGGCGATTTGATCCGCTGAACACGGCGCTGGTGCCATGGAGGAGAGCAGTTTACGGCGAAGCGCCGGCGGCCAGCGGTGCTGATGATGGGCCACAAGCTTGATATTATCCACCTGCAGGGTGTCACCTATTTCAACCAGCGCCGCATCAATGGCGTCCGCACTGGTACCACTCATCAAGCCAATGAAAAATTCAGAACCTTTGTCTTTTTTCATGTGGCTGTGACCGAAGTTGCGGGTGCTGAGGCAGGGGCGCTATTACCTGTGCCATCTGATACCACTGCGCTGGCCGGCGATGACGGAGGTGCAATATCTGCCAGCGTGTGGGCCTGCGCCCATTTAGTCTCCATGGCATGCCACTCACGAATAAGGGGTGAATTGGCGATGGAACCGAGCAGGTTTGATGATTGACTGCGCGCATCGGCAGGGCTTTGAACACAATGATGGGCGACGGAGAGTAAATCGGCGATGGTGATTCGCTCGGGTGCCTTGGCCAACGCATAAACAGGGGGATTATCGCCCACCTCATGAACCAGTGAGGCCTCGGAAAGCACATTGAGCAGGCGTGCTGTTGTGTCCAGTGGCAGGGCAAGTTCTTCCGAGGCACCATCCAGCGTTACGCCCTGCCCATCACGAAATTTAGCCACCAGTAAAGCGGCAAGTGGCAGTATCCACCGTGGATCGGCCAGAAACAGGTCATTGGAATCGGTGCGGCGGCTGTAGCGACGCTTGAGCAAGGGAAAATGCTGATGAATGAAAGCGACCTCTAATCCGATAAGTAAAAAAGTCCAAGTAAGAAACACCCACAGCATGAAAAGGGGGATAAGCCCCAAATTGCCATACCATTTGCCGTATCCGGCTGCGTAAGCCACATAAAAACCGAAGCCGATTTTACCGAGTTCCCACATCATGGTAGCCACCAGTGCACCGACGATGGCCGACTTCCATCGCACCAGCGTATTAGGAATTAATTTATAAAAAATAAAAATAATGACAAAGTCGGGCAGATACCCGACCAGAAAATTGGCCGGCCCCATAATCAGAGCCAGCCTGGGTACGCCGGCCGCCAGCGACACAAGTTTGGCTGTGATGAACAATGACCCCACCACACCCAGTGGTCCAAGCGACAGCACACACCAGTAAAGGGTAACGCGTTTGGCCCAACTGCGCCGGTTACGCACCCGATAAATGTGGTCAAACGCGGCCTCGATGACGTTCATTAAACTGATGGCTCCCCAAAGCAGTGTGGCGAAGCCAACAATACCGGTACCCGGGCTGCGTAAGACGTTTCGCATGTTGTCGATCTGTTTGATGATGGTATTGACAAAAAGCTCGGAAGATTTGCCTTTTGCTCCGCGCCCGTGCACAGCGGAGAGCCCCAGTTTTGCAATCAGATTGTGTTCGGTGGTCGCAATCTGCTTGCCGGATAAAACCAGTGAGAGGATCACCAGTGCCAGCACCAGCACCGGCAGCAGGCTGAACAGTGTGTTGTACGTCATGGCGGCGGCCTGCTGAGTGGTACGGTCCGCACGAATACGTGCACGCAATATCTTCATCCCGATGCACAGGTCACCCCATGGGTTGAAGGATCGTTTGTTGGGTTCCCCGGTTGCGTTGGTCATCGGCATACCTCCTGCACTCATTTTACTTCAACAACGCCGATATGCTCTACAGGCTTGAAATTCGATTGCTACGAGGCAGGCGGTGCCGACGGTCGGTTGCAACAATTTGGTGCCGCGCGTAAAAAAACCGGGGGGCAGCATGCCACCCGGCTTTGCGTAATAGAGACCCTGAAATGCTCACTCCGTCCCCTTCAATCTCCCGCGCCGCAGGCGGCGCAAATCAGGCTACCGCCGCCAGCTCTTCTACCTGATCAACCTCATCCGGCAATGGTCGCGAAGCGGGAAACAGGCCGTCGACAAATGTCAGTGACGGTTCCCGGCTGCCAAACACGCTCAGCAGTCGCAATTTGCCGAAACCGGTGTTGTACAGGCAATGCGGTGTTTCGGCGGGAATGCGGATAACAGAATCTGTACCGATGGTGTGTGGTTCCTCGCCAATAAATAATATCCCTTCGCCATCCAATACGATCAACGTTTGATCATGAGAGTGTGTATGCGGCGGAAAGTGGCCGCCACTATCAAACGCCGATTCAAAAATCACCGACTCGCCGGCACCCCGGGCTGGGTCTACCAATTGCCGGATGGCTCCTTTGATGATGTGTTGTTTACTCTCCTCAAGAACTTCTTCCACGGTCATGGTACTAACTCCTCGGGATCAACCCGCATTTTTACAGGCGATAAGCAGTCTCATTACGCACGAGAATCTCGTCGCCACAGTTCTTCATT
>JAKAYZ010000072.1 GCA_021816165.1 Planctomycetota bacterium
CCCGGAATTGATCCATCCGCGCCGATGCCGACTATTGATGTTCGGCCTGTGCGGCGGGCTGTGCAGGATGTATTGGATTCGCTGCGGCTTGCACCCGAGAGCCACGTCGGTGCAACTTCCAAAGTGCGGACGGTAAAGGGGAACTGACCCTTGGCATGGGGTATTGATTGCTGGCCAGCGCGGTTCAGTCGCACCCCAGGTGATACTCAATGATGTGCCGATAGGGGGTGGACGGTTCAACAATAATGGACGGAAAATGGGCGTGGTGAACGGCATCGGGAAAGTGCTGCGTCTCCAGGCAAAAACCACCATGCTTTACGTAGCGTCCGCCCGCTCCGCTTACGCTGCCGTCAAGAAAATTGCCCGTATATAACTGCACACCCGGTTGGGTGGTGTACACGCTTAGCGTGCGTCCGCTGGCGGGTTCCCGTGCCTTTGCCGCCAGGCGCAGGCCGCGGGCATCAAACCGGCTGGTTAATACATAATTATGGTCATATCCGGGGCTTACGCCCGCCATATCCCTGCCGATGGCTTTGGGCTTTCTGAAGTCCAGCGGTGTGTGGGCCACCGAGCAAATCTCGCCAGTTGGTATCAGCGCCGCATCGACCGGGGTGTAAAAATCGGCGGGTATGCATAATTCATGTGCCAAAATATCGCCGTGGCCAGCACCGCGAAGATTAAAATAGGTGTGATTGGTGAGGTTTATGGGGGTCGGGGCATCCACCGTTGCGGACATGTCAAGCCGAACGACGCCATGCTCGTCGAGAGTGTATAAGGCTTTAAAATCAGCGGAACCGGGAAAGCCACCCTCGCCATCCAGGCTTCGGCAGGTAAATTCCACCCCTGCCGATTCCTGATGTTCAACGGCACTGGCCTGCCACAACCGTCGACCCAGGCCGTGTTTTCCGCCGTGGAGAGAGTTGGGGCCATCGTTGGCCTCCAGATGATAAATGTTGCTACCGAGTTCAAACTTGGCCCCGGCGATTCGATTGGCGACACGACCCACCATGCATCCAAAGTGTGGATGCGGGGCGATATAGTCCGCCAAGGATGTGAATCCCAGCACCACGTCCGCCACATTTCCCGCCTTGTCGGGAACCATCAGTTCCGTGATGGTGGCACCAAGGGCGCACAGCTTCATTTCAACGCCCTTCTTGTTGCGAACAGTAAACCGCTTGACCGGCGTTCCGTCCGGCATCAAACCAAAAGATTCGCTGGATAATTTCAAAATTCACCTCCGACCGCGAAAAACCGGATTTACTTCCCAAACACGGCATGGCCGCCGACACACTTCAGCAAAGCCCGGCCCGAAGGGCAATCCTAACGCCGCGATGGCGTTACGTCACCCCACCGTAAGGCCCAACCCTGCACCATCGACCACTTCCATCAGCCGATGTCGCCGACGATAGCGGCTAACTTATCGCCCGGAAGTGGGTCAGTTAGGTTTGGCCTCACAGTTTGAGGCGTTAAGGAATTTGCCGAAGCCGTAGGCCGATTGCGAGGGTAGGCATCGTATATTCGTATGTGCGTAATTTAGAAGATATCAACCGATGATGAACGCCCTTTTGGGTTGGGTACAGTAAAATAGGAATGTCGAACGTATTTTTTTAGGGCTGTGGGAAAACTGGAATAAGTATCGATGGCGCAAACATATCAGTACACGATTACAGCATCCGATCGCCCCCACATGCGGGTGGGGGCGGATGCCCGCCTGACGGTCCGTGGAAAATTCTTCTACCGTGGAGATGAACGCTTTACCATCAAGGGCGTAACCTACGGCCCCTTTTCTCCGGAACCCGACGGTTGCGAATACCACACGCCCGAACAGGTGGATGCAGATTTTGCCCTGATGCAGGAGCGGGGATTTAATGCCGTGCGCGTCTACACGGTACCGCCGCGCTGGCTTCTGGATATTGCCTCCGCCCACGGGCTTTCTGTACTCATCGGTTTACCCTGGGAGCAGCACGCGGGCTTTCTGGATACCCCGGCCGTACGCCAGGCAATCATTAGCAGAGCTGTCGAGAATGCGAAGTCCTGCGCCGGTCATCCCGCGTTATTTGGCTTTACGCTTGGTAATGAGATACCCGCATCCATGGTGCGGTGGTATGGATACCGTCGGGTAGAACGGTTCCTCAGGCGGATGTTCTGCGCTGTGAAGCAGGCGGTGCCCGAAGCGCTGATTACCTATGTTAATTATCCAACCACGGAATATTTATACCTTCCATTTCTCGATTTTATGGCGATGAATGTCTATCTCGAGTCGGATGTTAAACTTTCACGCTACTTCAGCCGCCTGCACAATATCGCGGGCGATAAGCCACTGCTGCTCGCCGAGTTGGGAGTTGACAGTCGGTCTAAAGGCGAACATCAGCAAGCCTATATGCTTGGGTGGCAGATACGTTCCACGATGCGTGCCGGGTGTGCCGGGGCTTTTGTTTTTTCATGGACGGATGAATGGTATCGCGGTGGCGCAGAAATCACCGACTGGTGCTTTGGATTGACGACCCGTCAGCGCGATCCCAAGCCGGCTCTTTCTGTGGCCGCCGATGCTTTTGCCACCGGTGTGCCAGCGGCTTCTACCAAATACCCGAAAGTGTCGGTGGTGATTTGCAGCTACAACGGATCGCGTACCATTCGGTTTTGCCTCGACGGCGTGCTTAAATTGCAATATCCCGATTATGAGGTAATTGTGGTGGACGATGGCTCAACCGATTCGCTGGCAGCCATCGCAGCCGAGTACCCCGTGCGCCTCATTCGATGCGAGAATCGGGGGCTTAGTAATGCCCGCAATGTTGGTCTCAACGCCGCCACGGGGAAAGTGATTGCGTATCTTGACGACGACGCCTGTCCCGAACCCGACTGGTTGAACTTCATCGTCGATAAACTTCAGCACGGTGGGTTTGTGGGAGTGGGGGGGCCAAATATCGCTCCCATTGGTGACGGCGACACAGCCACCGCCGTCGCCCATTCGCCCGGCGGCCCCATACACGTATTGTTAAGTGATACCATCGCCGAACATATCCCCGGCTGCAACATGGCGTTTATCACGGAGGCCTTACGTATCATCGGCGGTTTTGATGCGCAGTTTCGTATTGCCGGTGACGACGTGGACGTTTGCTGGCGCTTGCAGGCCCGCGGCTGGCGGCTGGGCTTTGCACCGGCGGCTGTGGTATGGCATAAACGCCGAAATTCGCTCCGAGCCTACTGGCGACAGCAACTCAATTACGGCAAGGCCGAGGCATTACTGGAGCGAAAGTGGCCTGAAAAATACAATTCCTTCGGCCATATCGCGTGGCGTGGGAGGCTTTATGCCGGGGGTTTTCAGCAGTATTTGAATTGGGGACGGCGGCGGATTTATCACGGTGCCTGGGGCAGCGCACTGTTTCAAAGCGTATACCATGGGTCGCCGGGGGTGCTTATGTCGCTGGCCATGATGCCGGAATGGTATCTTGGTGTAGTACTCATTTGCCTGCTGCTTTTATCGGGTTTTTACTGGCATCCATATATCCTGATACCCCTGCTGATTTTGGCGATCGGGGCTACCGTCACCCAAGCCATCATTGGTGCGTATCACAGTCGCTTTGATCAGTTACAGCGAACCCGCGGTGAATTGGCCAAACTTCGGCTGCTGACCATGTGGTGCCATCTGATGCAGCCGGTTGCCCGGCTTAAGGGCCGCATTACCTACGTGCTTACGCCTTGGCGCATGCGGCTGTGGGGTGGACTGCGGCTGCCGATGCCACGCCAATGGCGGCTCTGGAGTGAACATTGGCGCACCGTCGATGAACGGCTTTCGGCTTTGGAACGCACCATCAAAATGCAGAAAATATGCGTATGGCGGGGTGGCGACTTTGACGCCTGGGATTTGACCCTCCGCGGAGGTGCTTTCGGTGCTGTCCGGCTGCGCATGGGGATCGAAGAGCATGGTGCGGGTAAGCAGTTGGTGCGTATATCGGCCAAGCCGGTCTTTCCAATCGTGTGGGTTATTGTTTTAACCGGGCTGCTTTCAATGAGTGCGGTGGATGTGGCGTACCGCGGTCTGCTTGCGGCAGTCCCCACACTGCTTCTGGCTGCATTGGTGTCATTGCGCCTGGTGGTGGACACCGGTGCCGCCATGGCGGTGGTTGAGAAAGCCCTGGCCTTCACCGCCGAAGGGGAATCTCTGATCAAGGGACGGCGATGAGCACGACATCCGCATCCGCAACATCGAATCGGCCCCGGGCATTGGTCATTACCCTGCGTCTGCTTGGTTTATGCATGCGCGGCGAGTGGAAACGCACGCTGCTGGGCGGACTTTTGATGTTGCTGGGCACCGGTGTGAGCCTGCTGCAACCCTGGCCAATGAAATACATTGTCAATATCGTGGCGGGTAACCGCGTTCCCGGATGGGTCGTTTCCGCCGCTCGTGACGTTGGCACGGTTGTGCCGATCGGCCACGCCCCCTTGGGGCAGATCACCCTGTTATGCGTTGCCCTGCTGCTAATAAGCCTTTTGAGTGCGGGTATTACGGTGCTCAGCACATGGATACTCATCGGTGTCGGACTTCGCATGGTGTACGGACTACGATGCCGCGTCTTTGAACATATGCAGAGACTCTCACCGGCCTTTCATGACTCGGCCACCGTCGGCGATTCGCTTTACCGCGTCATGTGGGATACCTATGCCATTCAGGCCATATTTAATGAAGGATTAATTCCCGGCGTTACCGCGGCGGTCACGCTGGCGGGCATTGCGGCCGTTATGATCGGCCAGCAGTGGGTACTCGGTGTGGTGACCTGCATCGTTGGCGCGATTCTGCTGGTATTTCTTCGCCGTATTGAAAAGCCCACTACCCATCTTTCGCTGCGTGTGCATGAAAATGAAAGTTTGGTCAGCACGCGGGCGGAGCAGACGCTTGCAGGCATGCGGACTGTGCAGTCGTTTGGCCGCGAAAAACATGAATCCTCCCGCTTTGCCCGGCAGGCGGGGGAAAGCCTGAAATACAATCTGCGCCTTACGATCCTGCAAACTGCCGGGCAAAGTGCCGTGGGGGTGTTGTTTGCCCTCGGCACGGTGGCGGTCGTCTGGCTTACCGCCCGGAGTGTCGTCAGTGGCCAGCTTTCCCCCGGTGATGTGGTGTTGATGGTCGGCTATATTGCCCTGCTCTTCAAGCCGCTTGAGAGTCTCGCCTATACTGCCACATCACTGCAGGGTGCGGCTGCGGGGGCTCATCGCGTCTTTGAAATTTTAGATCGCCAGCCCGATCCCACCGATAGCCCGGAATCGAAGCCTCTCAACGCCCCGGCGGCGGGGGATATTGAATTCCGGCATGTAAGTTTTGCCTACCCGTCACGCCAACCGGTGCTGCATAACATTAATATTAAAATACCGGCCGGAACCTCTCTGGCGGTTGTCGGACCTTCCGGTGCGGGCAAAAGCACATTGGTGAGCCTGCTGCCCCGATTTTACGATCCTGCCGACGGGGTTGTTCACCTTGATGGTGCGGATATCCGTCAATTGACCCTGGCCTCGCTGCGGCAGCAGATAGCTATTGTGCCCCAGGAACCTGTCCTCTTCGATGCCAGCATCCGTGAGAATATCGCCTATTCCAATCCTGCCGCCGATGACAGCGATATTCGCGCCGCCGCCAAGGCCGCCGGCGCATTGGAATTTATCGATCGCCTGCCGGATGGCATGGATACCATGATTGGTGAGCGGGGAGTTATGCTTTCCGGCGGTGAGCGACAGCGGCTTTCGTTGGCACGCGCCTTTCTGAAAGATGCCCAGATCATCATCCTCGATGAACCCACCACCGGTCTCGATGCCCAGACCGAGGCCGGACTCCTCGTGGCACTTCGACGGCTGATGTTCGGCCGTACCACGATTATTATTTCTCACCAGCTTCATACCGTGGAAATGGTGGATCAGATCGTAGTGCTTGATCGCGGCCGCGTGGTGGAGTGCGGACAGCATGATGACCTCATGGAAGCACATGGGTTATACAGAAAAATGTATGACCTCCGCCTGAACACGCACCCGTCGCTCTCCGAGGCGCTATGACGCGCAGCGACCCAAATATATGCTGGGACAGCGGGCCCCTCCCATCAACCGTTCGCGTGGGAACCAATACCCGCATTAATGGCCAGCATGCCTTTCGGCGTATCCGTGCCTCGGCATCGGACGCCTTGATCGTTGGCTCCAACACCACGATTGATGGTGTACAGTTTTCCATCGGTCCGGACGCCCGGGTGTCTATCGGCGATTACTGCTGCTTCACGGCCGCCGTCATTATGAGCGAATGCCGCATATCGATCGGCAATTATGTATTAATCGGGTTCAACGCCGTCATCGCCGATTCTGACTTTCATCCACTTGATCCTGCCGCCCGGATCGCCGATGCCATGGCTTGTTCACCGGCGGGCGGGGGGATGGTCCGTCCCAAGGTGGCCGCCGCACCGGTGGTGGTGGAAGATGACGTCTGGATCGGCCCCGGGGCTGTGATCTTCAAAGGGGTGCACATTGGGCGTGGGGCGTGGATCGCTCCCGGCAGCATGGTGACGCGCAGTGTCCCCGCCGGAACGTGCGTGGGGGGTAACCCTGCACGGCCTATGGAGAGACCGGACTGATGCGACGCATTGAAGGTGACTGGTTTCCCGGGGGCATTCCCGATAATGTGGAGGTTCAAGAAGGGGCGTATATTGAGACCGCCAGCAGCTTTTCCCGTTTCCGCTCGCTACGCCCATCTGCCGTTCGTATGGGTAAAAATTCCTCGGCATATGCCGGTTGCATGTTCGATCTGGGGCCCGATGCGGAGTTGGATGTTGGCCCGTGGACGCTGTTCAACGGTTTGTGGGTGATTGCCGATGCCAAGGTTTCAATTGGTGCCTTTGGACTGATCTCATGGAATGTGGTGGTGATGGATTGCTACCGGGTGGTACACGATATCGACGCTCGCCGACGCCAGCTCGAGGCGTTTGCCGCATCGCGTGACTTAAATCTCCTCAGCCGCCATTCGGCCTCCGATGCGCCCCGCCCCGTCGTCATTGAGGATAATGTGTGGATCGGCTTCGATTGCTGCATTCTGCCTGGTGTACGCATCGGCTCCGGCAGTGTGGTCGGAGCCCGATCGGTGGTTGCCACCGATGTACCCGCGAATTGCCTTGCCGCCGGCAATCCGGCCCGTGTCGTACGCAATCTTGGCGCTGAGGAACGGCAACATGGATGAGCGGGGACGTCCAACCATAATTGTCTGCGGGATATTATTCTGGTATCCCCTTGCGGGTGTCACCTATCAATTTCTGCATTACCTTATTGGTCTGCGGCAACTCGGTTATGACCCGTATTACATTGAAGACTCCGCTCGCTGGCCCTACAACCCGACTTTGGGCGAATCCACTCCCGACGCCCGGCCCAACATCGACAGGGTGGCACCTGTCCTCAACGCGTACGGCCTGGCCGACCGCTGGGCGTTTCGTGGACGTTATGAACATGGTTGCTGCTATGGCTTAACTGAAGCCCGCCTCGATGCCATTTACAAGCAGGCCGATGCCATCCTCAACGTAACCGGAGCCCAGGAATTTTATGACCAGCATCTGTTATGCCCCCGGCGGGTTTATGTGGAAACCGATCCGGTGGAAGCGCAGATACGCGTGCATCAGGGAGTCGAACCGGTTATCCAAACGCTCGATTCCCATACGCATCACTTTACCTTCGGCGAAAATCTTGGTCGGTCCGATTGCGGCCTGCCTGCTGAGCGTTTTAATTGGCTCCCCACGCGCCAGCCCGTCGTGCTTGATCTCTGGCCGCCGTTGCCTGCCACGGCGCAAAGCCGCTACAAC
>JAKAYZ010000073.1 GCA_021816165.1 Planctomycetota bacterium
GCTGCCCGGATAATTATGGGGATTCGGACTGGGTCGCTTATCACCTTCTTGCCCCGCGTTAGCGCAATTTCGATGGTGTGGGACCCGCTGGCGCTCCGACGTAGGAACGCCCAAAGGCCGGTTCCTCTGGGCATCGGCTGCCAAGAACGCCTTATTCGCCTCGTAAAGTCGGAATTCCAAGATTTGGGGTGGCGTGTGGGGAGGCTGCGCCAGTGCTTAATCCCCCTTTCGGGCCTTGCGCCGTTGCTCGAGGTGGCCATCCGCAAAAACCCAAAGCAAAGGTACTGGTGGCGGCTGGTATCGACGGCATATTCCGTCAGCACTTTGGGGAACCGGCATAGCCAGCGCGGCTTGCCATGCGAATAGACAGCAATGCCATCCACGCGAGGCCTGAGTTGCAGCCAAAGGAGAAGAATGGAAAGCCGGCTAGCTCCGCTTTTTCCACGTGTCGGGCTCAAAACTGCGAAAGCAGTCGCCATTCTCGGACGGGAAAGATCCGCAGGTGCCGCGTGCTCGACAAAATCACAGGCATTTTTCAACTGCAGTAGCACGGCTGCATAGGCCTTGTGCGCCGCCTCGCCGTCGCCGAAGAGACCGTAAAACTGGCGGGATTCGCCACGGTTCACCCTCAATATTTTCACCAAATCCGCGGCGGCTTTACGCATTTTTCTGTTCGCTTCGCCAGCGGCCTTGCGGTTCCCGCTCACGGCTGAATCCCCAGGCTTTTTCAAGGCTGCCGAAGCGACAGACGTCGAAGCGACCCCTGCGACAAGCACTATTGAGAGCATGGCGGCTGCCTTCATTGCGTGCCTCCCCGGAGGACCTTCTGATCTGCGTAGTAGTACATGTGGGGCAGTTGCCACGCTATCGTATAGCTGCCGGCGGGGCTATCGAGATAACCGGTTGTTTGGTGGGACCAATTGGGCACCCGCACCCATTGGTGGTGTGTAACCCATTGAGGCTTTTCGCAGTGTCGCCAAAGAATGGGGAACGAGGGACTCCATACGCTCACATCTTGGTACTGCTGGTATTTTACCCGCACCCAAACCGCCCAGCCCGTGTTGCGGGCATCTTTGTTCAGGTTCCACGCACCCCTGAGGTCGGATTTCATAAGATCATTGATACTTTCACTCATCGAATCAAGAATCTTTGTCGTCTCATATTTGCTGAGAAAGGAACTAAATTCACGGTTTGCGTCGGCCATCGCCCCCTCGTCCTTGGATGCCATGGCCTCAAAGCAGGCCTCAACATCGTCGGTCCCCTCTGCTAAATCGCTGAGGGCCTCGGGCAGGCCGGCGATGGCCGTTATCGCGCCCATGTCCGCCACGGCCCGCTGCTCGGTGTGAATGAGGCCGGGGGAGGAATGGCGGGTCGTGGGCCGGAGCGCGAAGGTGTTGCCGACAATCCGCCGCTGGCCCAGCTTGGCCAGTCCCGCCGCATCCACATTCCCTACCGGGCTGCTTTGGACGTAGGCGTAAAGGTTGATTCCGCCTTGGTAACCGATCGGGTCGCGAGTAAGCCAGCGGCCTAATGTCGGCAAATAATACCGGTTCCGCACATAATAATTCTGCGTTTCGGCATCAGCGTTGTAGCTGCCACCGCCCGTGAGAACTCTATTTTCAGCAAATGTAACCATTGCGTGGACTCAATAAATTAGCAATCCTCCTTCATTCTACTGGGGTCGCGCCGAGGAGCCAACACGCCGCCGCAGCGTTTCAAGTTGCCGTCATCTCCCAAACTGCCCAGGCGCGATACCAAGCCGACCGATTTACTCATAGCCGAGTTCGCGACACGTCTGCAGCACCGTCTGCCGCGTTTCATCACCATCTGGCAGGGCGGCTTTTATGGTGGACACCACACGGGCGAATGCATCGGCTGTCGCCTGCACGTCGCCCGATCCGTGCTCCGAAGCCTCCATTTCCTTCGGCGCAGTGATGGCCGACCGGGGGCCGGAGCCCGCGGCACGGTACAATATTGATAACACCTTCAAAAGCTCGGTAAGGGCCGCATCAAAACGACCCTGCTTGCAGAGTGATGCAGCGAGATTCACCAAGGTGGCGGCAATCTCTTTCTCGTCGGCGGGCACCAACCGGCGCTGAATCTCCTCCTGTGTCCGAAACGCGGCCTCGGCCTTGGCGGCCTGGCCGAGCGAAAGGTAACACTGGCCCAGCCGGCCAAAACTTTCCGACCGAATCCGCTGCGCCGCAGCGCCCATGGCGGTGACCTCCGCTTCCGCGAGGGATTTTTCCAGCCACCCGATGGCGGCCTGAATTTCGCCCACGGCTTGGGCCAGTTCCGCCATCAAGCTGAACTCGGCAGAGGATACCTTCGGCGGCAGGCCACGCCGGCAGATGGCGGAATAGTCCGTCTTGGCTCCCGCCGAATCACCCTTTGCCGCTTTCGCCAGGGCGAGCCTGAGCCTGACGGTTTGGCCCGCCGTGCCCCTCCGCCTTTTCAGAAGTCGGCGAAAACTGCGTTCGCCGGCGTCGTAATGGCCAGCTTTAAAGCACGCAATGCCAAGCAACTCAAGGCCGGCGGCACACAGCCTGCGCACCAACCCAAGTGATTTGAGATTGCCGTTTGCCACGTTGCGCCATATCTCGAATTTCAGTAACCTGGTCGGCGTTCCGTCGGAGGTGAAGAATGGTGAAAGCTCGTCTATGGCTTGTTTGTACTCTTTCGTGGCAAGCAGCCACCGCGATCGGGTGACCGCTACCAGAAGCAGGATGGACAGGGGTAAAAAATCGTTGGCCGGGGCAACTTCGATCGCCCCAAGCACCACGCCCGCTTCGCCCTGCCGACCGGTCTGCACCAGCACCCCGGCGAGATTAGCCTCTGCCATACACCTTATTGCGGGCTTGGTACGACTTCCAGCCTCATCGGCAAGAACCAGGGCGGCTCGCAGACGCGTTTCGGCCTTTTCCGTATTTCCTGCATCGAGGCTTGCGTCAGCAAGCTCGATATATTCCAAGATGTCTGCGTTGATGCCTCTGAGGTAGGCCATCTTTACTCCCCGCTCGTCGCAAGATTTGACCAGCGGCCCAGGTTTTTCCCGCCCGATGTGCGTCCGTCGGTGAGGATGCAACTCCACATAAAAGCGGCGGCAGCTTCCATATCGCCCCGGCCCTCGAACGCCCGTACCGGGAGGAATATCGGTTCACCGGTCAGGTCATCGTTATGGTTGAGCGCAATCCCGCCGGCATCTGTGGTCAGGCCCTTGATCTTATGCCATGGAATTCTCAAACCGCAGCCACTCTCCGGAATGCTGATGTGAAGCCCTTGGCTGTTAATCCGCACCGCAAACACCGCGCATAGCGTGCGCGAGGCATCCTGCGATCTCCTTGCAGACCTTACCTTACGGTAACGCCACCACCAGAGCGCGGCACCCGCCTCGCCACGGATGACGAAGAACACGCCCCAAAATACGGCCCACGCCGCGAGAAGCCCAAGGGCCGCCGGCGATAGCGGCACTGCGGCAATTAACAGCAACAGCGGCACCATGCAGGGAAGCGCCAATGTATTGGCAACCAGCCTCCTGTCATTAACCAACTTGGCCCGCATGGCGGTCTGCAAATCGTAAACCGTCCGCGCAAACCGGATCGTGATGCCGCCCTGCGGTGTTTGTTGGGGTCCGCTGGATGCGGCGTCGGCCACGCCGCACACGCCCGCTGCCGAGGCGGACAGCGCCGCGACGAATGACTCCATTTCGGCCTCCGTCGCAAATGCCCGCATTGGGACGTACAACGGAAAGCGCCGCATCGGTGCCCTGAGGCTTATCACGATCCCGTGAGGATGAGAGCGAACCTCGCCCGCCAGTTGGCGCGGTATGGCGGCCACTTGGCCATCGACATCCGCCAGCACCTGGGTATCCTTAATTTCCAGCCGCCATTTACCCACTGGCAGACGCCGGGCCCCAACCAAACCTGCGGCCACGCCCGAAAGCGGACGCCGCCGCAGGATCGCTGCGGCAAATGAGAGCCACGGCCGGTTAAAAAGCCCCACGAGCCACCACCAGCCCCCCAACAGGATCGCCGGGATTGCCAAGCTCTCCGCCCAGTCCAAGCCGTAAGTCCAATGCGCCGTTTTAGAAAGCCCTTCGCCCGCGCTGAACTTGCTCGAAAACGTCACCATGGCCGCGAGGCTGGCAATGGCCGCAACCAACAGCCCCCGCGTTACCGTAAATGCCAGCAGAGTAGCCCATTTCCGCCGCAGGAGCGTTGCCTCCGTAAAATATAATTGATCTATTGAGGTGACGTTATAATTTATTTCCACTATTCCATCCCGGCCATTGTTTCCAACGTGTTCCAGCCGCTGAAAATGCGGCGACTGTCAGCCAGTTTCGGCGCTGAAGCTGCCAAACATCTTACCGAAGAAGCGCGGACTTTTACCGCCGCATCAAGCCGTCCCCCCCGTGCGGTACACCCCAGCGTCATTCATAACCCAGTTCGCGACACGCCTGCAACACCTTCTGCCGTGCTACGTCGCCTTCCGGCAGGGCAGTTTTTGCAATTGACACGGCCCGAGAGAAGGCCTCCGCAGCCGCTTGCGTATTGCCGAGTTTATGCTGGGCAATACCGATGTTCTTGTAAATCGAAGCAATCAGCCCTTGATCCGCGTTTGCAACGGCTTGGCCCACCGCTAATGCCTCGTTCAACAGTTGAAGCGCACTCTCATAATGCCCTTGGTCACGCTGGGCCACCGCGATATTGTTCATGGCGTATGCCCTTGATATGCTGCGATCGGCCCCAGGAAGCTCAAGTACTTCCAATTCCTGCCGAAAGACGGCCTCCGCCAGCGCCGGCTCCCCGGCCGAAAGGCAGGCATGCCCCAGTGGGGCCATAACTGCGTCGACGCTCGGGGCAACTTTTTTTGGAGCCTCGCGGGCCTGATCCCGCGCCCCGGCAATCGCCATTTCGGCCCATTTTTTTCCGGTCGCCTTTTCCCCCAATTTGAAGGCCAATTCCGCAGCCGCGGCCGTAAAGACGAGGTCTGCGTTTTGCCGGCTGGCCAGATTCTCCAACTCGGAGAGCGCCGCCCTCGCGGCTTCGACATTCCCTGCCATCAACTCCGATTTACCGAGCAAGGACAATACCATCCACTCCTTCCACACCTCCGTGGTTCTCCCTTCTTGGGCGCGGTACCGCCGAATGGTTTTTGCGGCGTCGCCATAACGCCCGAGGGCATGGTAGGCGAAGCCCAAATATGGGAGCAGCCACACCACCAAGGATTCCAATTGGGACTCGGGCCTGGTACCCAGGGGGCTTGCGCCCTCCAGACGGCCTGCGGCGGGATAGACGACCGGCTCTAACTCGCGGACGATGTCCGCATTCCGATGGTCGGCAAAATAAAGACAACACCGATAATACAGCATCGTCATTCGATTCGCAGGCGTAAGGTCGCTTGCAGAAGCGTATTTCCCGATGCCTTCAAGTATTTTCGCCGCATCGGCATTGTTCGAGCCATCTATGAGGCTTCCGGCCAATTTGATCGCGGCTGCCGCCCTGATCCCAGGCTTTACCCGATGCTCGGCACCGCTGGCGAGGTCGAAGGCGCGGCGGGCGAATCTCTCCGCCCCGGGTTGATCTCGGGCCGCCGACGCTCTGTTTGCATCTGCAATCAGACGCAGGACGAGTTGCTCCTCCGTCGCTTGCCTTTGTCTGGGCCTGAAAAACAAATAGGTTTCTCCAACGGTGATGGCCACCCTGGGCTTTGCCTGCCGGGCAGAGGCGGCACACCAGAAGGACGGCCGGCCATCAGCCAACTCAGGCGGCCAATTTCTCTGCGAAATCGACCAATATGGTCCGCACCACTACTTCGACGACGGGTTCGTCGGCTACCACCACAATCCCCGTATCCACCACCGCAATCGCCGGAACCTCCGCCTCCAGTGCCGCTACCAACCCGGCCACCGCAGCGGCCACGAAAATGCTGTTGGCCTGGTCGGTGGTGGAAAAATCAAGGCTCACATCCAGCTTGAAATGGTGGCATTTAACACTGAAGAAATGCACGTAGGAGAGGCTTCCCTTCATCTTTACACGCAGCGAATCCCAAGCGAGGGCCGTGGCCAGAACGGTCGCATCCACCTGCAACGGACCGTCCGAGGCGGCCGCCGTCGCCCCAAATTGGGCCTTCAAAAAGCCGCCAATAAAATGGCCGCTCAGATGCGGCGGCCACCCGAGATGTGGATTCTTGTGTGCGTGAGGGATGGCCGTGATACTGTACTTGCCCTTCGCTTCCACCCCCGCCGCTGCCAGTACATAGTTGACGAACGGTATCGTCAGATTCACCTCTTTGCTGATTTTGATGGTTCCGTGCCAAGCGTTGCCCGTTACGGTAACTGCCAACCCCGCCCCATCCACATTCCCTACCGGGCTGCTTTGGACGTACTCGTAAAGATTGATTCCGCCTTGGTAGCCGATCGGGTCGCGGGTAAGCCATCTGCCCAGATGCGCGGCGTAATACCGATTCCGCACATAATAATTCTGCGTTACGGCATCGGCATAATAGTTGCCACCGCCCCTGAGAATTTTATTTTCAGCAATTGCGACCATCAATCGGCCTCAAAACTGCAATCAACAACCCGGAACATAACGCGCCGGGGTGGGGCGTGCAAGGAGGACGCAGCGATATTTCGCACACGAATGCGTTATTTTTTTACCCGCCGGGACAAGCCCGGCGGCTCGCTGGGCCATCCGCATATCGAATATTTTCACCGTTAACTTTGCGAACACCGCGGCTCGGTGTTATTTCGTATTTTTTTAGTTCTCTCCGTGGCTCTGCGCGAGATCGTAACCCTTCTCTGTGCGAGTTAAGGTATCATGCCGCTGGCATGATGATGTTTGTTGTTTTTTTTAGCGCACAGAGAAAAGAGCCACAGAGGTTGTCTCATAGGATCATTCACGCAATATTGGCCGCGTCATGGCGATCTGACAGGCTCATATCCAATATGCTTGGCGTTTCTTGGCGTCCTCTGCGACCTTTGCGGCGAATCAGGGTAATTCTTTGCACCGCCAAGAGCGCCAAGAGCGCGAAGACTTGGCGGAGCATTATGTCGTATCCTTTTTAATCATCACTGCGGTTCTGCGGCTCTGTGCGAGATATAAAAACCTCTCTGTGTGAAATAATGTATCATGCCAATGGCATGATGATGTTTGTTTTTTTAGCGCGCAGAGAAAAGAGACACAGATATTGCGTCACCGGTTCAAACGCGGCGCCTTGCATCCAAGCATTTCCGGCACATCACAGCTCTGCTATTACCGGGACAGGATCTTATACAGGGTTGCCAGCATGCCACACGCCCATTACGCTTTCCGGGCTGTTGATTTTTGGTGGACTGGTAAATCATGCTTATTGCAATTAATCTTATTCAGCCTTACATCGATAAACCTCTTACCGCCCCATGGGTGCAGCATGCCCTCACCCACAGCGGGTTTGTGGTGGAGCACATTCACAACACCGGCTCTACCCAGGTGCTGGATGTGGAAGTCACCAGTAATCGGCCGGACTGCCAAAGCCATATCGGCATCGCACGCGAATTGGCGGTACTCTCCGGCGGAACGCTTCAGATTCCCCCGGCTGGCATCGCGCCGGCAGCGACCCGGCCGCAGGTGACCGATGCACTTACCATTGATCTTGCGGCTGACGACCGGTGTCCGTACTACAGCGCCACGGTTATAAAAAATGTGAAGGTGGCACCGTCACCGGACTGGCTGGCCGGCGCGGTTGAATCGCTTGGCCTGCGCAGCGTCAATAATGTGGTGGATGGTACCAATTATGTGCTGATGCTTACGGGCCAGCCATTGCATGCCTTTGATCG
>JAKAYZ010000074.1 GCA_021816165.1 Planctomycetota bacterium
CTGGTTGCATTGGCAATTTTTGCGAAAAGTCGGCCGGGGCCCAGGTTTTTGGGGGTACCTTGGCGGCGCGAGGTTTAGCTGGTGCGTTGCCGACCAGCCACACCGGCGGCGGCATCGCCCATCGAGCGGCGCGGTCGCAGCGCCCGGCGCGGATGAAATCAATCGATTCTTGCGGTATATTACGGGGCTTGGCTAGGGGCCAAAACACAGGGTACCTGTGCGGATAAAAATATGGAAAAGCCCCGCTTAAGTGCGGCAGGACATGATGGGATACCAATAGCTGATGAAACGCCGGGATGAATTAAGAAACATTGCCATTATCGCTCACGTTGACCATGGTAAGACAACCTTGGTAGATGCCATGCTGCGGCAATCGGGCATGTTTCGCGCTGGACAAATGGACGAAAAAACCCTGATTTTGGACAATAATCCCCTTGAGCGGGAGCGCGGCATTACGATCTTGGCCAAAAACGTGGCCATGACCTACACCGATTCCAAAAATGTAACGCGAAAAATTAATATCATCGACACGCCGGGACACGCCGACTTTGGCGGCGAGGTGGAGCGTGTTTTGAAAATGGCCGACGGTGTGCTGCTTTTGGTCGACGCCTTCGAGGGGCCTATGCCGCAGACACGCTTCGTATTGAAGAAGGCATTTCATTATCACATTAAGCCCATTGTGGTAATCAACAAGATTGACCGTCCCGATGCCCGGCCAGATGAAGTGCTTAACGAGATATTTGATCTGTTTGTCGAATTGGAAGCCGATGACGAAGCCCTCGACTTCCCCGTCATTTACGCATCCGGGCGCTCGGGATATGCACGCCTGGACCCAAAAGATGATTCGATGGACATGCGGCCGCTGCTCGAAACGATTATCAATCGAATTCCCGGACCAGTGGCCGATCTGGAAAAACCGCTGCAGATGCAGATTACCAATATTGACTACAACGAATATGTGGGACGCATCGGCATCGGGCGCGTATTCAATGGCTACCTGCGGAAGGGAGAGAAAATTGCGCTCCTGAAGCGAAATGGTCAGCAGGAGACGCATTCGATTGTGGAACTGTATTTGTTTGCCGGCTTGGGACGCGAAAAGACCGATCACGTAGAAGCCGGCGACATCAGCGCCGTAGTGGGCATTGACGATGTGGATATCGGCGATACGATAGCAAGCCTGGAGCATCCCGAGGCATTGCCGCTCATCGATGTGGATGAACCGACACTAAGCATGATTTTCAGCGTGAATGATTCGCCCTTCGCCGGACGGGAAGGCAAATTTGTCACCAGCCGGAATCTCCGTGATCGGTTGATGAAGGAACTCCAGAGCAATGTCGCACTGCGGGTGGAAGACACCGCTTCCGCCGATTCATTGCGGGTCAGCGGACGCGGGCTGCTTCACCTGGGCGTGCTGATTGAAAACATGCGGCGTGAAGGCTACGAACTGCAGGTCAGTAAGCCGAAGGTGATCTTCAAAGAGGTTAACGGCCACAAGTGTGAACCTATTGAAAATTTAGTTATTGATGTGCCGCAAAGCGCCGTCGGTGCCGTCATGGAGTCGATCGGCAATCGCCGTGGCGAACTGGTTAAAATGGAGACCAAGGGCAATATCGCCCATCTTGAATTTACCATTCCGGCCCGTGGCCTGATCGGTCTTCGTACGCGGCTGCTCAATGCGACGCAGGGCGAGGCGATCATGCACCACACCTTCCACGATTACCAGTTTATCCGTGGGGCATTGCCCGGCCGGCAAAACGGCGTGATGGTGAGCATGGAACTTGGCACCACCAACGCCTATGCGCTTGATACGCTGCAGGATCGTGGCGTAATGTTTGTCAAGCCGGGCGATGAAGTGTACGAGGGTATGGTGGTCGGCGAGTTTAATAAAGACACGGATATTGTCGTCAATGTATGCAAAGAGAAAAAGCTCTCCAACATGCGTACTACGGCCAGCGATAAAAACATCATCCTCAAGCCACCGCGGGATATGTCGCTGGAAATTGCGCTGGAATATATTGAAGATGATGAATTGGTGGAAATTACCCCCAAAACCATACGCGTCCGCAAACGGCATCTAAAAGAAAATGAACGCAAGCGCATTGGCCGGGCCGAGGCGGCGGTCTTGGGCGACTGAACGTCTTCCAGGTGCGGCATCGCATGGGATAACTGAAATGCTGGAACGAATTGACGTACATAATCATCTCCTCCCAAACCTGGATGATGGGTGCAGTTCATCGGCGGAATCATTTGAGTGTATCCGCACGTTGCAGGCCTCCGGCTACAGCCGGTTATTTGTGACGCCGCACACCGGGCCGACCGACATTTGTTCCATACGACCGGAAGAATCGCAGCGACATTTTGATCTGTTCGTCGCTTCAGCCCGCCGGGCGGGGATTGACGTTGAATTCAAGCTTGGTGGGGAGGTTCGGTTATCGCCGGAATTGCTCAGGATGGGCGACTTGTCCCTGGCCGTCACCTACGGCGTAACATCTCATTTTTGCCTCGTTGATATCTGGGAGCCAGATTGGCCGTCGTGGGCGCAGGACAACATTAACTGGCTTATTGCCAACGGCCGCACGGTTATCGTTGCCCACCCCGAGCGTATGCCAGCCATGCAGAAAGACCCGGCGTTGATGGACCGCCTTGCACGGCAGGGGGTGCTGTTTCAGGGCAATTTGGGGCCGCTGGGTGGTTCGGAACCGGAACCGGTGCGAATCCTGGCCGAACGGTTTCTTCGTGAGGGCCGCTACTTCATGTTGGGTACCGATTGCCACCGGCCGTCGCATTTGCAGGCACGACTGGCGGGGCTTCAACGGGCCGAAGAAATTCTGGGCGAAACTGCGGTGCACCAACTGACCTTTGCCAATCCCTTGACCATCTGGAACGCCGCGTAACACCCGCGGGAACCCTACTGCAAAGCACACGAGGGAAGGCGCGGCGAGTCATGGCGAAATAATATCCTGCCATCGGCCTCAAACCTTAAATCAAAACACGTAGCCCCGGGCTTGCCCGGCGTGATTGTTGTTAATGAAAATATATCGTCTCGCTTCGCCGCCTGTGGCGGGTCAAAATGGCTTTATTTGCCGCAGGGGAATGTTAAGTCTGGGTTAATTCTGCTGAATTTCTGAAATTCTTCACCTTTTCACTTGCGTTTTTTTTTGCGTGTTATGATGCACTCATTGGGCGTCTTGGTTCCACAAGTTTGAGCCGATGCCCGTAGGGTGTGTTGACAATTGGGTGTTCGCGCGTCGCCTACAGGGTTGCAGGCCGGCCGTCAGGTGGTTGGTACGCTGTATTGTGGTGGCGCGTTGGCAGCCAGTGAGGTTTGCGCATGCAAGCATCCATCGCTAAGCCACGTGTCCCCTGCCATGGGCAGTTGCCGATACACCGGCAGCCTCGGCGATTGGCGCTGCATCCTTTTACGGTGCTGCTGCTGGTTGGCCTTGCAGGCCTTTTGCCGCCCGGTGCATATCCTGCCGCGGCAGCAGTTAATGCCAAGCCCAGGTTAAAAATACCGCATGTGGCGTTGGCGCAGGTGCCGTGGCAACGGCACTTTCGTCATCCCACGCCCCTGTATATCCCCCTGATGTCCCTGCCATGGGCTGATTGTCATGTGCTGACCCTGCATTTGCCGCATTCGCCCGTTAAACCATGGGTTGATCCCGATAGCCACTTTATCATGGCCATGTGTACCGACTTGCAGGGTAACCTGTGGCTGGCCACCGAAGGGGCGGGTGTATACCGCTATGATCCATCAGCCCCCCAAGCCAGACGGTGGACCCAATTTACGAAGCAAAACACCCATGGAACACTGGCCAACAATTGCATCTATGCCATCGCCTGCGATAACCGTGGCCGGATATGGGCGGGAGAATTGAATCATGGCATAAGCGTGTTTAATGGCAGGGTGTGGCAGGATTATGACATCGTGCAGAACCCCAAACACCATGTACTGGCCGGTCCATTGGGGAACCATGTTTATGCGATGGCGTTTGATCGGTATACCGATCAGATGTGGATAGACACCGAGAACGGTATCAGCATTTACCAGTGCGGCCAGTCCGCACCCGCAGTGGCGAGCCGGGCAATTGATCCGCCCGGAACTGCCAAGCTGGGCGATGGTGCAGAGCCTGACACCCCGGTGCTTCAGCCGCCCCGGCATCGTTGGCATTACATTACGCAGGCCAATGGTTTGCCGATGAATCCGGATTCTATGGCCTTTGCACCTGATGGCACGGTATTGGTAGGCACCCAATGCGGAGGCTTGACCATTGGTACACCACGGCAGGGAAACACATCAGTACCCAGCGATGCTTGGGGGTGGAACCATTATCGGTGGGAGACCATCACCGGTCCATGGCATATGCCGCTGTCGGCAACGGGTAAGGGGTTGCCGGGGAATTTGGTCAATTCGGTAGCCGTTACCTGGAAGAACCATCTGGCGGTGGCGACGGATGAGGGTATCGCATTGGGAAAATGGGTTGGCGTGCCCCAAGGCGCGGCAACGGTGCAATCCGCCATATTTAGCCACCGGCATCGTGCCCGCGCGTCATCCCCCGCACGGGCGGCATCATCATTGCGTATTAAACTGGTTTTTGAACATGGGCAGAATTTTGTCGCCAAGGTCCATGGGCTGTGGCATCCGCCAGCGCATTGGCGGGCACCATCGGGTTCGGTGCTGGCGCAATTGCCGACGGAAGACCATACCACGGTGGTGGCGTGGCAGGGGGATCAAGCGCAAGGAAACAAGGCGGGTTATCTGTGGCTGGGCCATTGGCGAACGGGCTTGGATGTTTGGCAATACAATGCCAGCGGAAGCATCATCAGACGCTGGCACATCGGTGAGCCACAGGTGGGCAATTACATTCAGTCGCTATTGCCGCTGAAGGGTGGGTCGATGGCGGTGGGTTGTTACGGGGATGGGGTAAAGATCATCACCCTGCCGGGGCAAAGCGGAGTTGCTTGGCGGCAGGGTGCAAGCGCCAGCGAAAGACTCCGTACCGCGGACGTCCCGTCCGCCAACCACACCGCCTGGGCCAAAAGCAACAATAAAAAAGCAATAATTCCCACCGAGCCGCAGGGCGCACGGCCACCGAGTGCCCGGCAGCTTACGGCGATGGCCAATGCCATCCGGGAAGAATTAATAAAATCCAAAGGTAAAAAGCAGCCGCAGATCGTGCCGCTGCCGGACGATTGGCGTACCGAAGGCAACTGGCTGGGCCGGTACGGGAAGTACTGGATCGACCTAGCCGCGGTCTGCTCGCCATATGATTTTGTCTGGGGAACCGAGGAAGCCAGGATAACCTATTGGCCAGAACTCGCCTTTCCGCCGCCCGGCGACAGCGCACGGTATTGGGTTCAAACCCTCCAGACGGCCAATCCCCGGGCGCTGGAGCTTCCCAAGCCGTACATGGAAAGCCGTGAAAAACTGTTCCACGTGCCCGCCAATCTTGATCGCCGCGACGCCTCGACAGATGACCACGGCGAGGTCTATCCAAGTTGGCGGCAGGGGCCGGGCGTAGCCCTGCTGATCAGGATTCCGCAAGGGCTTTTTGCCGTTAGCCTTTATGAATGGAATTACAATGGCCACTCGGGCCGCATGCGGCAGCGCGACTATACCGTCTCAGCGATGGCGCTCCCGAAGGGATGGAATTATTTCACGGCGTGGCGGCGCGGTCTTTGGACCCATCGGGACACGGCCGTGCTCAAGTGCTATGGGCAGCGGCCGGGAGTGGTAGCACGGGCCGACCAGAACTGGGGCGGCGAATGGGTCCGGTTTATGGTGCGCGGGCCCGTGGTCATGGCGGTGCGGTTCAGCCGCAATTACTCTCTGAACACGCACGTTTTGGGGGCCGCGGTTGATACTCTCGGCCAGCACCCGCTGGCTTTCTTTGGCCCGCAGGCGAAACGGCTCCTCCTCGCGAGGAGGGAGTCCGCAGGTGTTCTCAAACGAACCACGGGGGCAGGCACTGCGGCGGATCCGCCGAGGCTCCCTTGCGCTACACTGTCGCGGGCCCGCGCATCCTGCCGCAATGCGCTGGCCTTTGTGACGGCAGCGCGGTGGCTTATTGCTGATGCCCAGCCGCCCGCAGGGCGGACGGCATCCGGTGCCCTCCGCTCCGAGGCCCGCTGTTTCTACCGATTGTGCCTATTTCGTCGCTGGGAGCGGCTGCAACGCAGGTTGGGGCTGGTTACGCCACGCTCCGCCCTCCACCAGCTGCGTACCGAGGTTGACGCCAACCGCCGCACGGAAATTGGCCCGCTGGTTGACGGGGTGCTGCGTAGGGATTTGGCCGCACGCAACCATGGGCCTTCGCTTGTGCCGCTGCGGCCCAATGTCGGGGGTGCCCGGCGCGAGCACAACTGAGCTTTCACCGCGTCTCGATGGGATGTTCCCGTCGGTCAGCGCAGGAGACGTTTTATTTTAAGGAGGTGCTGAAATGCACGCGATTCTTAACTTCGCTTCCCGCCGCAAGGTGGTGGTGCCCTTTATCAGCCTCGCGCTTGCGGCCGGGGGGGCCTTCGTCGGTGCGTCGCTACGGTCGGTGGAAATCAGGGCCGCTGTGACCGAGAACAAGGAGCTTCCCTGCGTGCAAACGGGGTGCCCGACGCCGTGCGTCGACAGCGGCATCCATAGCATCCAAGACGTGGCGATAAATAATCCGGTCTGCGGGCTCGCCCTCCTTCCGCCCGGCTCAGGCTGCAGCCGTGGGCCGATGGTCGGCTGCGCCACGGTATACACATACCTTTTCGGCGGATGCCTCCCCGCATTTGGCACCCCTGGCCAGGTCATCACCGAGCCGCGCGCAGGTTTCGGGTCGACGCCCTGCTGATTGATGTTGACCGTTTCGCCCGCCGGGCCGGGCTCAAGGCAATCTTGGAGGTAAATCCCATGCGCAAATTATTGGGGGTGGCCGTCGCTGGCGCAATCCTCTTCGGCGGCCAATGGCCGCAGGGCAGCCCCCCGCCGGCCCAGGCGTTGGCGGCGGGTGCCAAGAAGGGTTCGCTACGCTCCGCGGTCGCGGGGCGTCTGCGGGAGCTGCGGGACTTTAGCTGCAGCTACCTGCAGTCCAACTTGGTCGTCGGGAACCCGGGCCAAGTGGCATTTCTGCGGCGCTACGACAGCCGCCTCAGGAAACAGGGGTTCAAAGGTGGCGTATTTACGCCACCGCCCGGCGCGTACCGTTACCGGTGTAGGCTATTTAAACTCGGGGGCGATCTGCGTGTCGTGTCGCGCCTAACCAAAGCGACGGTCAGAAAGGAACTGGCCGCGAACCGGACACCATGGTTGCCCTATAGCGCCATCCGCGTTCTGACCCATACGCGGAGCGAAACGCTCTCGAGGATGTCAAGGCGGGCACCGTTCTTGGGTACAATTGCCGCGCCGGCGCTCCGGCATAAGCTCCCCCTCCTTTGGGCGCTCGGCATCCTCACACCGGCCTCGCGGCATATGCTCGGCGTGGCCGACCTCGCGGGGTTTTCGTTCGCCCCGCTGCCGTCGGGCCGCTGGTCGGCCTCGCTCGCCGAGGTAATCGGCCCGCCCGGAAGATCTGCCGTCCGCGTCACTGGTGTTTGGCATTTCTCGGCAGGGCCACGCCCGAGGATGTTGTCGTTCAAGGAGCTTTACGGCAAGTTTGCGGTCGTCCGCATCGCCTGTAGCGGGTTCCGGCGGCTCGGCGGCCTCTCCCTGCCAACCAAGGTGTCCGCGAGATATTTCGATCCGTCTTGGGGCTTGGTCGGCGGGTGCACGCTCTTACATATCCGATACCGGATTCGGCCAGCGGGTAACGTCAAGGCCCTTTACCGCATCAAATTT
>JAKAYZ010000075.1:0-5142 GCA_021816165.1 Planctomycetota bacterium
TGAGATTCTCAGGGGCGGTAGCGGATACAACGCCGACGCCGAAACGCAGAATTATTATGTGCGGAATCGGTATTATGCCGCGCATCTGGGCAGATGGCTTACCCGCGACCCGATCGGTTACCAAGGCGGAATCAATCTTTACGAGTACGTCCAAAGCAGCCCGGTGGCGAATGTGGATGCGGAGGGGATGTGGTGGCCGAACATTACGCCCAACGTGGTCGTCAACCAGAATGGCATCCAGGGGATACACGAATTCAACGCGGCCGTCGCGCGACTTGGGTCCCTTTCTCGTTCGCCGGGTGAGACCTCTCAGACATGCATCCAGAAGGCGTTTGCAGACGCCCATGCGGCAGTGCGGAACGCAAGCGAGGTGCTGGATTCGGCGATCGAGGCCGAGGCCTATGCGCTCTATCAAGAGGGGGTGATAAACAATCTGCAAAATTCAGAAGTGTCCGCCCTGCACACGGTGTATGCATCGATAGCCATCCCTGCCAGTGCGATCGCCGCCGCAGGGGCGGAAAGCGTTCTCTTCAGCGAGGTCGCAAGGCCCGTCAGCACCGGACTCGTTATCGCCGGGAGGGCAACCGCCCTTTATTTCTCTGCCGCGAACGCCATGTCGGCCGGCGGCGCGGCACTGCCACCGCAATACCGCCCCGAAATGGCACTTTACGAGGCGATGCTGAACCGCATTTCCGCTGCCTTGGAAAAGGCCGTGGCCCGATGCCACTGCGGTGGTGGAGGATAGCCCTTGGAGACCAAAGTGTTTGCGATCACGTTCCTTCTACTTTCGGCCTCCGCTGCCGCGATGGCCGTAGCGGCGATGTTCTTCAGGCGGTGGCCGGGGTTTTTGTTTTGGGTTGTATTGGAACTAGTGGCGGCGCTGCTCGCGACCGCGGTCGCGCAATGGGCATTCGGCTGCCGCGCTGTAACGAACGGCTGGTACCTTCTTGCCATCGCGGTATCGTGCCTAGCGCTGGCCAACGGGTTTGTAATTTTCGTTTTCCAGAGGTGGGGTAGGAAGGATACTTTAGCCGAGCATTGGGACCGGCTTTGGCGTCAGTGCGTTCGGGACAGTTTCAGGTTAAGGCTGAACTTGGGGAGCGGCCCTTCCGGTGCGGCCGGCCAAGGAGGTGGATGTGTCGGACCGACGAAAGCGGACCGGCCAATGCCGAACGCCGGCGACGGCAGTGACGCCGCGGAATAGCCGCAAGCGTGCCTCGCTGGCGGCGCAGGTGGCACGGCGCAGGAGGTGGTGCCGCTTGTGGCCTGCACGCCGGCGCGTTATGTTTCGGATTATTGATTGCAGTTTTGAGGCCGATGGATGGTCGCATTTGCTGAAAATAAAATTCTCACGGGCGGTGGCGGATACAACGCTGATGCCGAAACGCAGAATTATTATGTGCGGAATCGGTATTATTTGCCGACGCTGGGCCGCTGGCTCACCCGCGACCCGATCGGTTATCGACCGGGACTTAATTTGTACGAATATGTTTACGATAACCCATCGAGGTACCTTGACCCAAAAGGCCTACAAAGTCTCGGAATAGCCTTGGAAGAAGCAATCGCAGCGGGCGACGTCGCGGAGGTCGAGACGATATTGGACGCGGCCGAAGGTGTCCTAAGCGAAAGCCGGGAGGCCGCGGCCAGAGACTTCCTCGCCCAGGTGGCCGAGTGCGAGACGATCTACGCGGAGTACGACGCGATGGGTAAAACGTGCCGCAAGTGCACGTCCTGTATGAGCATGGCCGAGATAATTCGGAACGCACAGTGCTTCGCGTTCGAGATTGCCGGGCGCGAGGCTTATTTGGACGCAGAATGTGACTACGTGCTTGCCGGCAGCATCGCGAGAGGCAGTGCGAGCGCCGAATCGGGCCACATCAAAGAACTGGCTGAGAAGACCGCTGCGATGCTAAAATGCACGGATAAGATATGATCTGTCGCGGCCGTGCGGCAATGGGCGTCGCGGTCTGCTACAGCGGAAAGGTTTTAAATGAACGAGCACGACCGCGCTGCTATCGGATCCGTTTGGTCACGGTTAGTTGGCGGCAGCCTCTCAGTTGAATCAATCGTCGCACGCATTGTGCACGACGCGGGAGTTGACATTTCCGATCTCACACCCACGTCCATCATCTCGCTGTTCAACGGGGACTTCCAGGGCGATTGGGCCAGCGTGGGATTCGCCTTTTCAGAGCTGTTGAGCTACTACGCGGTTTTCGGCCGACTTGGAGAGCCCGCACCCAAGGGCGAGGAGACAGTCGCATGGGTTTTTGCAGTGCTATCGCTCGGCGACGCAATGGAAGCCGATGCGGCCGACCTCGATCTCAATTTCAACTCTTTCTTGGATGGACTCGGGAGGCACAGGCCGCGCCTTAGGATTGAGGAATCCTCCTACGTCGTGAGGCGCTTCATATGCCGAGAGGGAGCCGCCAGGTACGCGGGCGAGTTCCACCCACCGCCCCCCAGATTAACGCCAGAGAGAATGGCTTGGATTGAGAAAGAATATCCCCAGTTGCGTCTCGCAATGGCGCTGTTGAGGCGACATGCAAAGATTGTTGATCCTCACCAATGACGGTGCCCCCAACGCGCCCCGCGACTTTACTATCGATGCGACGGCGAAAATACCAAAATTGAGCGGTATATTTTAGCAAGACTGGCGGGCGAAGTCGGTAGGGCGATGAACAAAACGAAGCTGTTTCCGACGATGGTCCACACTGAAATGCCGGATGCCGAATGCGGCGCACCCGGAAATTATTGAAACGGGTGAGACGCCCGCGCTACGGGTGCCACGGAGTGCGGCCCCGCCGGGCGCGCGGATAGGCGCATGCATCATCGCGCGTGCACAATGCACGCGGCTAAATGGGGTGGCGGGTGTGAAACGGCTGTTACCGGAACCGCAATTTGGCATTGAGATTAGCGCCCATCGCCCGGCGATGGCGCTAAAAATGGGGTACGCGCGTGAATGCAATTCGCGGCATTAAAACGGCATGCGAAGGGATGCGACGCAGCGGTACGGTAACCAGGCGGGCGAGACGCGAGCTACGATGGGAAGTTACTGATGCCGGCGAGACGTCCGCGTTGCTGGCCCCACGCAGTACGGCCCCGGGTCGAGCCTCCTGAGTTTTTTATTCCCACCAACTTTCCGACCAGCCCTCGCGGGGATATCGGCAAATTGGTGGTTGATTCAATGAGCGCGGCCACCTAGCATTGCAGGTCGAGAATTGGATATTTTGTCTGTGAGGTGGTATGCAGCAGTTTAGTGATCCTCCCAAGGCCCGAACGCTCGGTCAACTTAAGCAGGCGGGCTACAAACCTACCAGTGTTAAAGATGAGATGCGGCGTAACGTCATTGCGCGATTGAAAGATAAATCACCCCTGTTTCCGGGTATGACGGGGTATGATGACACCGTTATCCCCGAGATTATCAATGGAATCTTATCCCGGCATGATATGCTGTTTCTGGGGTTGCGCGGGCAGGCTAAAACGCGCATGATCCGCATGCTGCCAACGCTGCTCGATGAATGGATACCGATTTTAGCGGATTGCGAAATACCTGACGATCCGGTAAGCCCGCGTCTCGGAATGGGCAAACGTCTTATCGCAGAGCAGGGCGATGAAACTTTAATCCGATGGATGCATCGCAGTGAGCGGTATCATGAAAAACTCGCCACGCCGGATGTGACGATTGCAGACCTGATAGGCGAAATTGACTTGGTGCGTCATGCGCAGGGAAAATTTCTTTCGGATGAATCCACCATGCACTTCGGGCTGATTCCCCGTACCAACCGCGGGATTTTTGCCATGAACGAATTACCGGATCTGGCACCAAAAATTCAGGTGGGCCTTTTTAATGTGCTGGAAGAACGCGACGTGCAAATTCGCGGCTATCCCGTCAAGCTTGACCTCGACATAAGTATGGTATTTTCCGCCAACCCGGAGGACTATACCAACCGCGGACGCATTGTTACACCATTAAAGGACCGTATCGGCAGCGTGATTCGCACCCATTATCCACTTAACATTCGGGATGCTATCAAGATTACGCACGATAACGCATGGGTTCAGCGTAACGAGGGAATCGCGGTGCATATTCCGCCGTTTATGCTTGAGATACTGGAGGAATTTGTCCGCCAGGCGCGCAATAGCCCCCACATCAATCAGGCCAGCGGGGTCAGCGTCCGCTGTTCCATTACCAATGCGGAAAATCTGGTATCCAGTGCCGAACGCCGGGCACTGATCTGCGACGAAATGGAGGTGACCACGCGAATGGACGATCTGGCTTTCGTCAAGGCCAGCAGCCGGGGAAAAATTGAACTGATGCTGGCGGAGGGGGACACGGCAGAAGATAAGCTGATTGCGTCGGTGCTGGGCGAAGCGGTGAAATCCGTTTTTGGCAAACTCGCGGATGTCAGTGATTTTGAAGATGTCATTGACCAGTTCAAAGGAGGTTTGACGCTGGAGGTGGGCGACGATGTAAGTACGGCCACCATGGTGGAAAATTTTGGTCTGGTGAAGGGAATGAAAGCCGCCATTAATAAATTATGCAAAGAGATGGATCTTCCCATCACGCCAGGCAATATGGCCAGCGCCGGCGAATTTTTGCTTGAAGCTCTGTATGTCAATAACCGTTTAAGCAAGGCGTCGGCACGCGGAAAGCAATTTTTTCGGAAATAGTCGGCGGACGTGGCTGTTACCACCTGCTGTCGATTACGGATTGTGTAATACTGCCTCCGGATACGGGCCGAAAATGGCGGTACCGACTCGTACAAGCGTTGCGCCCTCTTCGATGGCGGCCTCGAAGTCATTACTCATGCCCATGGAGAGTTCTTCAAAGTCCATAGCGGGATCGCTTTGCAGGCGAATTTCATCGAAAAGTTCGCGCAGGATGGTAAAGCAGTCGCGGGCCCTTTGCGGATTTGGATCGTTGGGCGCCATGGCCATTAAACCGACGAAGTTCAGGGCCGACATCCCTTGAAACTGCTCAAACAGATGGCGGGCAGCGGGAAGTTTGATACCGTATTTGCTTTCCTCACCTGATACATTCACCTCCAGCAACGCACGAATTTTTCTGCCCCGTCGCTGGCCGATCTGTTCGAGTTCTTCCGCGAGGCGCATGGAGTCCACTCCATGAATCAACCAAGCTGC
>JAKAYZ010000075.1:5152-7797 GCA_021816165.1 Planctomycetota bacterium
GCCGCGCTCGCCGGCCAGGCGGTTAAGTTCTTCGGCCAGGCGCAGGGAATCCACGCTGTGAATCAGGCTGGCCGCGGCGAGGGCGGCGCGGGCTTTGTTGCGCTGCAGATGACCGATCATATGCCAACGGATGGCGGATGCGAGGGATGCATCGAGTTTTTCAGCCGCCAATGCGGCGGGCAATTGGGCGATTCGCTCCTGGAGTTGCTGGACGCGGCTCTCGCCAAAATCGCGATGCCCGAGCTTAATAAGCTCCACTATTTGCGAGAGTGTTCCCGACTTGGATACTGCCACCAAGGTGACAGAATTGGGATCACGATTGACGCGCCGCGCCGCATCAGTCATCCGCGTGCGTACTGCGTGATAGTTGTCCGTTGCGGTCATCTTGCTCTTCCGCCCTCACATATCCTGCCATATGCCGCCATCATCGCCGTAATTTTACCCACGCGCCTGACTTTTAGAATTCCCATGCCATGAAGTTTCTGTCAATCGTTCCGCAATGTCGGTGGTAATCCCGCTGGGTACCATCGGCTGACAAGGCCCAGCGATTAATATATTGGAAGCTTGGTCAGAATTCAAAATACGGTCGGCGGATAAATCGCTGCGCCACTGGAGAAAAACCGCGATAGCCTTATCGAAGTCGGCCGGGGAATTGAGTTTACGAATTGCTTCCTTAAGCTCGCGACAGGGTTGCATATGGCGGGCGTACCAACTGATTCTTTTGCGAAATTCGCACACTGCGACGCGTTCGTTCCGGAAGCGAAGCAGGTTATAAAAATGGTCACGCATCAGCCGACATTTTTCCTCAATCGACGGCGGTGGCAGCAATTCGCCAGTGCGCAGGTAGTGGGCGATATCGCGCAGCAGCCATGGAGCCGATAGAGCCCCCCGCCCTACCATCACGCCGCGGCAGCCGGTAATGCGGATCATTTCCGCGGCGGCCAGCGGATGGGTAATATCGCCGTTTCCGATGATGGGGATTTTATTGACAGCGGCTACCACGGCGGCAATGCCATCCAACCGCACCGACCCGGTAAAACGCATCTCGGTGGTGCGGCCATGAACAGTGACGGCAGCAATGCCAAGTTGTTCGAGGCGATTGGCAAGAAACGGGGCAACAATCCGCCGATCATCCCACCCCAGCCGCAGTTTGGCGGTCACGGGAACCGTTTTGACGGCGTGGATTATCTTTTCCACCATGGCCAAGGTTGTCGGCAATCGGCATAAAAGTGCGGAGCCGCCATTGCGTTTGGTAATTTTGTCGACGGGGCACCCCATGTTGATATCGACCACGTCTGCACCATGATCAACGGCCCACCGAGCCGCATCACAAAGCCGATCGGTATCAGCACCGTAAAGCTGCATGGATAGGGGGCTGTCTTCCGGGCAGGTGGCGGCCAGTTCCATTGACCGCTTGTTCTCGCGTAGCACGCCTTCCGGGCAGAGGAGGTCCGTACAAGCCATGCCCACCCCACCGCACGACCTTGCCACCACACGGAACGACACATCACAATAGCCGGCAATGGGTGCGAGCAATACCGGACTGGAAAGCCTCACCGATCCGATCTGCAGGGGTGCAGGGGAAGCCGGTAAATGGTTTGAGGTGTGCGATTCGCCATGGGCGTCCGCCGCAAGAATCATCAAGCACCTCTCTGCCAAGCGCGGCCTGCAGGGCAACCATAGTCCGTGGCGTCGCAATCAGATGAGTCACTGAGCCAATTGCGCGTTGGTGTAAACATTTTGCACATCGTCGTTGTCTTCCAGTCCGTCCACAAGTGCCTGAAGTTTTTCGGCGTGCTCGGCAGATATCTCCACGGTCTGACCGGGCACCATTGTCAGTTCGGCCGATACCGTCGGAATTTTGGCCAACTCCAGGGCCTTGCGAACTTTTTCAAAATCGTTGAGAGCCGTTTCAATCGTAAAGCCTTCGGGTGATGCCACCACATCCGTGGCACCGGCTTCCAGCGCGAGTTCAATGAGTTGATCTTCAGTAGCGGCTGATCGCTCGATGGCAATTACTCCCCGGCTGGAAAACATCCAAGCCACACTGTTGGCGGCACCGAGTGCCCCCCCATTGCGATCAAAAACCACCCGGATTTCGCTGGTGGTGCGGTTGCGATTATCCGTCAATGCATCCACAAGAACGGCGATGCCTCCGGCGGCGTACCCCTCGTACAGCGTGGGTTCATAATTATCGGCACCGAGTTCGCCGGTACCCTTTTTCACAGCTTTATCGATGGTATCACTGGGCATATTTGCAGCGCGGGCTTTATCAATGGCGTAACGTAAGGCGAGATTATCGTCGGGGTTGCCCCCCCGTTTGGCGGCAATAATGATTAAACGCGCAATTTTGCTCCATTGTTTTCCCCGTCGCGCGTCAACAACTGCCTTTTTATGTTTGATGGATTTCCAATGCGAATGTCCTGCCATAGCCGAGTGTTTCCTTTAGCTTTCTGCCTGAAACGAACAACCGATGCAGGCATGATAACCAACAGTCGATTGCGATGGAATTGAAAACTCTGCTCCCGGCTCTTTCACCTTACCGGAGAGAAAATGCCGGGCTAATCAGGACGGGGGCGCCCCGGCCTTGGCTGGTACCGGAGGTGCTTCGGCGGCGCTCGGCGTGGGGTTTATATTCGACTTGG
>JAKAYZ010000076.1 GCA_021816165.1 Planctomycetota bacterium
CCCGCATTCACGTGCGCTGCATGGTTAAAATACACGTAATCCGGCTCATCATTTACCTTGATCCACGGCACCGGCAGACCCGTGGCATAGCTTTTGTGAATCCATGAAAGTTTTTTGCTTTTCGGGGCGATTTCCGCATGGCAATTCATGCACGTCTGCGTCGGTGGTAGCGCCGCATATGCCGCCCGCTTCACATCCGTATGACAATACTCGCAGTTGATACCCAGCAAACCCGCGTGCAATTCATGACTAAAGGGCACCGGCTGCACCGGAGCATAACCCACATTCAGGGTACGGGCATTGGCACCATAACCAAGCAAAACAATAACGTACACCGTCAACAATCCGCCAACGGCAGCAACAATCATCGGAACCTTGTTGGACCATTTGGGGAAGTGAAGGTAAGGCTTTTCGCTGTCACTCATAATTTAAGCCGCATCTCCAAAAGCATGGCCACTTTCGCAGTAGCGCAGCCACCGCCCTAGTGTCAGTTGCCCTGTTTCCAAGCCCCGCTGCCGCAGCACGCTCTCCCTGTTCCCTTGGTAACTGTGCACAACATGCAAATTCCAGACCTCTCATCGAGGTTGTGAAACTTTGCACAAAGTCCGGGCATCATAATAAGCCCATCGCCGCGCGTCAAATCATGGACGGCACCATCTCCGACCTCACGCCCCGCATTTCCCAGGCACCAACTACTCATCCGATTCGGCAGCCTGCCGCAGGCTCAAAAATGCTTCCTTGAGGGGTTGGCTGACGGCGCTATCCGGCTCGGCCAGCACCATCGCTTGGTACGCGTCAAGAAATTTGGCCCGATGCCGGTGAAACAGGTGGAGGAAGTGGCGGACTAAGCCAATACCATCACGACATCAGCAATCGCACGCAAGCACGGTTGCCAAGGCAACGACATACATATTCGATTCGCTCCAGGATCGGCTTGGGAGAAACCGCTGGCTTGTTCCCGGCCTTCCTGGCATCGTCCAGTTGTAGCTCATCCATGATTCCGGCCCTGCCTGGATCCCGATTATTCACTCAATTACAGAGTATAGCAGCCTGACGGCCTATTGCCCCGCCAGGCTCCACCCGCGCACCGACCGGCGTGGCAATTTTTCCGGGCGGCACTGGAATCGCGGCTGTACCTATGCCGTGCCTCGCCTTGGCAACCACGCTCCGGCGCTGAATTGATGCCCACATTGACGGATCTCAACCGTTGGTCGGAAAAGTTGCCATCCCCTCCGGCACGGGCCGCACACACACGCCGTGATCGGCCAAATATCGCTTCACCTGCTCGATGGACCATTGCCGAAAATGAAAAATCGATGCCGCCAGCGCCGCGTCCGCCCGGCCATCTGTAAGTACCTTCAGCATGTCCTCCGGCTTGCCGGCGCCACCGCTGGCCACCACCGGAATGCGTACCGCCTCGCTGACCGCCCGCGTCATTTCCACATCGTAGCCTTCCAGCGTGCCATCGCTGTTCATCACATTCAAAACCACCTCACCGGCTCCGCGATCCTGGGCCTCTTTGGCCCAACTAAGCACCTCTCGTCCGGTGCCCACGCGCCCGCCATTGATAAATACCTCCCAAAATTCGCTGCCATCGGCCCGCTTAACCCGATTCGCATCCAACCCCAGCACCGTGGCGCAGCACCCAAACCGGCGGGCGATCTGCGAAAGCAATTCCGGATCACGCACCGCCGCCGAATTGATGCTTACCTTTTCCGCCCCCGCCTGAATCAGCTTCGCCGCATCGTCCACACTCCGAATACCACCCCCCACGGTGATGGGCATAAATACGCTCTCCGCAACCCGGCGCACCACTTCCGCCATAATCCCACGGCCTTCGTGGCTGGCGGTAATATCATAAAAAACCAACTCATCAGCGCCGCCGGCATCATAAAACAACGCCTGTTCCACCGGATCACCCGCATCCACATGATCAAAAAACTTAACGCCTTTGACCACACGGCCCCGATCGACATCTAAACATGGTATGATACGTTTGGCTAACATACGCCGTGATTATAGGGCCGGCTGCGATAATGGCCAGCGTGGCAATCGTCCCTGAAATTCTATTGCAAGGAACGGCATGATTCGCAAAGCCCGCATTACCGATGTTCCCGCCATCGCCAATCTTATTGGCCAATACGCCCGCGCCGGCAAAATGCTGTTTCGGTCCCACGCCGAACTTTATGAAACCCTGCGGGACTTTTTTGTCCATGAGGCAGATTCCCCCACGCTCGACCTCGCAGCCCCCAACGCTGATAACCCCATCCTTGGCGTATGTGCTCTGGAAATTGTCTGGGCGGATCTGGCCGAGGTTAAAAGTCTCGCCGTCGATAGTACCATGCAGGGCCGCGGCATCGGCCGAAATCTGGTCAATGCCGTTATCGCCGAAGCGACTGCTTTAAAAATTCAGCGAGTTTTCGCACTTACGTATGAACGCATCTTCTTTGAAAAGCTGGGCTTTGCGGTGGTTGATAAAAGCGCCCTGCCCCTGAAGGTCTGGAGCGACTGTCTCAAATGCCCCAAACGCGACCAGTGTGATGAAATTGCCGTAGTCAAAACCTTGTTTCCAGCCCCCACTCTGCAGGAAATCAATCCCGATATGCTCGCAAACTTGCGTTACGAGGTACCCACCCCGCTGGTAAAACTCGGGCTGCCGCAGGCTTGAATCCACAGCAAAATGGCCTTACATTAAGCCGGTGCCTTATGGAGAGCGGATGTTTTGAAAGAACGGAGCGCCCATGCAACTTGCGGATATACTCCCCTTGGAACTGGTGAAGGTTCCTCTGGTGGCAGTCGATAAAAAAGCCGCCATCACTGAACTGGTGGACTTACTCTTTAAAAATGGCCTGGTCCAGGATCAGGAGACGGTTTTATCCAGCGTGTTAGAACGCGAAGCCATCCGCACCACCGGCGTCGGTCACGGCTTGGCCATTCCCCACAGCAAGTGCGGTGGTGTGGACCGACTGGTGATGGCCGTGGGTAAGCCCGCAGAACCGATTGATTTTCAATCCATTGACGGCCAGCCGGTCTTTATTATCTGTCTGCTGGTGAGTCCACCCGATCAGACAGCTGCCCATATACAGGCCCTGGCCAAACTCAGCCGGTTGATGGCCAATGATGCTTCCCGCACCAAATTAAAAGCCGCGCAAGACCCAGCGGAAGTATTCAGCGTTATCATGGCCCAGGATAAAACGACCGCCGCAACCTGAAATCGCCCTAATGCACATGCCGAATCATCTGCCCGCGAACCAGGTATACCACCTCTTCGGCAATATTGGTGCAATGATCGGCGATACGCTCATAGTTTTTCGCCGCCATAATCATCGCCAGATTCACCGGTACACGTGTGGTGTCAGTAATCATCGCGGCCTGCAGGTCCTGATATATTTGATGGTACAGGGCATCAATAACGTCATCGCCCTGACAAATCGCCCCCGCCAAATCGGAATCATACGCCCCCAAGCAGCGCGTGGTGTCATGAACCTGTCGCATCGCCGCCTCCGACATTGTTTTAAGATCTTCCGGAACCACACTCGCAACGTCGGCAATGGTGCCTATCATCTGCGCAACATTAAAAGCACAATCGCCTATTCGTTCCAGGTCCGAGTTGATTTTGACAATTGCAAAAACCGTCCGCAAGTCGGTGGGGTCCGGCTGATGCTTGGCCAATAGGTTAATCGCCGCCAGTTCAATCTCCACTTCCTGCGCATCGATCTGCTGTTCATTATCCATAACCTCGCGGGCCATCTCCGGACGGCGTGCCAGCAAAGCCTGAGTCACCTGCTCCACCGCTCCCTGGACCAGCGCCGCCATGTTCAAACAGCGACGGTGAAGCTGCTCCAAGGGTTCGATAAAATGAATGGACATCATGACTCTCCGCTGAAAGACGCTAATTCCCGGTGTATGGCCCGCCGCCTTACAGCAACGCCCCTTGCCGCTGCAAACCGCAACTCCCTGCGGCGTGGCATCGCCCGACCGGCCCGGTGCCACATTGGATATTACGCACCCTGCGCGGGAATCGGCGGAGGCACTGCCGCGACGAATAAAGACTGCAACTCTTTAACCTCTCCGGCTTTGGCCCAGGCAGCCATTCCCTTGGTCCAGACCAAATTGTCCGCAGCCAAAGCACCCGCCTTGGCCTTTTCCGCCAGGGTGGGCAAATCAAACGGCCCCGTCTGACTGCCCTGAACGGCCACATAGTACATGGCCGCCGCAGGCAGCGGCGGCGGCCCGGCATTCGCGCTGCCCGCCAAAGCGCCGGCCATCTGGTTGCCAATGTTCAGCCCCACGCCCAAACCGGCGCCGATGCCGGCCATGCCTCCCGGATTCTTGGCCGCATCCGGAATTGCCGTTGCCGTTTGATACCGCGTGAACTGCCCCATATCGCCCAACACCCCCATTTTACTGCGGGTATCCAAGGCCTGATTGACGTCATCCGGCAGAGAGATATTCTCAATATAAAATAGGGTAAGCTCCACACCCAGTGCGGCTAAATCGGGCCGTATCTTTTCCAGTGCCAACTTCGCAACTTTGTCATAATTACCCGCCAAATCAAGGGCGGGAATGTGCGCCTGCCCCAGCACATCGGTAAACCGTGACACAATGGTATCGCGCATCTGGGCCGATATCTGAAACGTTTCAAACACCGGATTGGTCGCCACCTGCTGCCGCAGAAACGTCGTCGGATCGCTCACATGCATGGCATACGTTCCGAACGCCCGAATCCGCAGCGGGCCAAATTCCGGATCACGCACCATAATCGGACTCGGCGTACCCCATTTCAAGTCTGTGAACTGCCGCGTGGCAATAAAATACACCTCCGCACGAAACGGCGAATCAAATCCGTATTTCCAGCCTTTAAGCGTCGATAAAATCGGCAGATTCTGCGTCTGCAACCGATACATGCCGGGGGTAAAAACATCCGCAAGTTTACCCTCGTTCACGAAGATTGCCGTTTGCCCTTCGCGAACCGTCAACTGCGCTCCCATTTTTATTTCGTTGTTATAACGTTCGAAGCGGTATGCCAGAATGTCGTTGTCTGCCGGCTCCGTCCACTGAATAATATCAATGAACTCTCCACCGATTTTCTGAAATATCCCCATGGGCGGTCTCCTGTTCATCCAACAACGTAGCTTTTTATTATAACCGGAAACCTCCGGATGTGGCTAATTTATTCTTGTCCATCGCCGATCCGTGGCCACTATTATTTTGCGCCGCCAACCGGTTCATCGGCCTTGCCGCCACCACCTTCCGCCCGCACCACTTCGTCAAAATCGTAAACACCCACAACCTGCTCGCCCGGCTTCACTATCAGATAATCATCAGTATTCCACCGGCCCCAGATCAAATCCCGGATCAGACGGATATCGCCTTCCATACGCTGGTATTCCTTCCCAGCTTTCGTGGCCTCTTCCTGAAACCTTTCCGCCAACCGCAGATGGGCGGTCTGCGGCAGGTCGATAAATACCGCCTTGTGGTCTGTATTCCCAGCGGCCTCTTTCGGATGCAGCGTCTCCCAGATGTACTGGGCGTTTTCCTTGCCGTACTTCTTTTCGTACTCCGCCAACGCGCTGCCATAAACCACCGTGTTAAGACCGTCATCGGTACGGAGAAAATATGAGCCTCGCTCAAAATATCCCGAAGAACTGAACGGCGTGCTGGGCGCAGAACCAAATTCCTGTTGAAATTTTTTCCGCGACCCTAACAGAATGGTGCAGCAATCATGCGCCCGCGGCATTACCAACCTGGTCTTGCCGGCCCGCAATCCCACTGTCGCATTGCCGCACACGCCAAATAACAGCAAAATGGCTTCGTAGCGGTGGGCCGCATCAGCGGCATCAATGGCCGCCTGAATTTTGGCCCAGAGGTTGACGCTGTTCGCATGTTCCCCCAATTCCAGAAATTCCAAGTCAATCACTTGCGGTGCCTGGGCCACCGCCCAACACGCTTCCCGTTGAAACACATTGCATGAAATTAACTTAAACATCCGAGTACTCCAAAAAGGCCCTCGCACCATGGCCCACGCCAATATCTTTAAACCATGACGCCCGCCTCATCCACGGCATCGGCCGGACCTTGCGCCCCAGCCAATCGGTCAACGGTCATGCGCCACTCCACAAATTCATCCAGGGCCCGCTCAAAATCCGCCGGCGTGTTGATCACACGTATCGCATCACGCAAACCCCGGCACGGATTGAGATGCCGCGCATACCAGCTGATGCGCTTCCGAAACTCGCATACCGCCACGCGCTCGTTACGCCAGCGCACCAGATTATAAAAGTGATCCCGTATCAGTTGGCACTTTTCCTCCACGCTTGGCGGATCTCCAACCACGCCCGTGGTCAGAAAACTATGAATATCCCGAAAAATCCAAGGGGCAGACAACGCCGCCCGGCCAACCATCACCCCCTGACACCCCGTCACCGCCAGCATTTGCCGGGCGTCCTCCGGGGTGTGAATGTCGCCGTTACCGATGACCGGAATCTGCCGCACCGCCTGCACCACCTCCGCAATGCCGGCCAACCGGACATTTCCGGTAAAACGCATCTCCGTGGTTCGGCCATGAATGATCACGGCGGCAATGCCGATTTCTTCCAGGCGACGGGCCAGCATGGGGGCCACAATTCGCTGGTCATCCCAGCCCAGTCGCATTTTCGCGGTAACCGGAACATCAGGCACGGCCTGCACAATTTTTTCCGCCAGCCGCACGGTATTTTCCGGATGACACAGCAGCGCAGAACCACCATCCCTCTTGGTGATTTTATCCACCGGGCAACCCATGTTGATGTCGATGACCGCGGCCCCATGGTCTCTGGCCCAGCGCGCCGCCTCACACAGCCGCCCGCAATCCGCACCATATAGCTGCATGGCCAGCGGAAAATCTTCCGCACAGGTGGCGGCCAATTCCAATGATCGCTTGTTTTCGCGCAGCACCCCTTCCGGACACAGCAAATCGGTACAAGCCAAACCGAGCCCGCCGCAGGACCGCACAACCAGCCGAAAGGACAAATCGCAATATCCCGCAATCGGCGAGAGCAGCAAGTTGGTGCGGAGTTGCAATGAACCAATTTTTAACATCGCGGGTCATTATACCGTCAATTTGTGCCCGACAATGCCCCGACAGGCCAACATTGCCCCCCGTCGCTCCCCCTAAACTTTTCACCCGCGCAGCGTTCCGGTTTACTCCCGTCCCCCGCCTCCCGTCTGCGGCGTAGCCGCCCCCGTCGTGGTAAAATAATCGGTGTAATCTGTGAAATCTGTGGATCATTCCGCCCTTCGCCCCGTCCGTTCGTAAAATCGTTGTAATCTCTGTAATCTGTGGATCGTTCCCCGTCACCCGTCACCCGTCTGCGGCGCAGCCGCGCCCGCCCCCTGCGGCCCGGTGGACGGCTTCTCATCGGACTTTTTTTTAAAGCTCTCCACACCCTGGCCCAACTCCTCGCAGGCCAACTTCAAAAATGTCGCATTCAACAGATTCTCCGCCTGGGCTTTACCCAAGGCCTGCTCCAACTGCGCTAACTGTTTCTTGTACCCGCGTATCCGTTCTTGTTCGTCTGACTTTTCCATCTGCACCACCTTAGCTTGTAAATTATTCCTACCGTAGTTTTTGATCCATGTCTGCACCGTTGTCGATCCGGCAATCCCGTGATGCGACCGCGTCTGGGCAATGGAATCGAACCGACCACTCTCCGCTTCGTCAACCACCTGCCTCTTGAAGCGCTCATTATACCGCTTTATTACCCGTTCACGCATACCACAACTCCTGATAT
>JAKAYZ010000077.1:0-3393 GCA_021816165.1 Planctomycetota bacterium
TTCACCATGGGCCTGCGGCTGACGGGCGCGGGGCGAGCCGCCATGGCGCGGGGCGCCATGGCCGGTTGGTGCGGATTGCGGATCGGCCGGGCCCTGCCTGCCGGTGCGGTGTTCAGGCCGGCGGTCCGGGGAAAATGATCCGGCGTTACCCGGCGACCGGCGGCTTTCCTGACGGCGCTGGGTATTGGCTCTTTCCTGGGCTTTGCGCTGACGGATAGCCGCAATGCGTTCGGTAATGGGTATCTCCAGCTTTTCCGCCGCCTGCTGCGCGTAGTCAAATTCCGGCAGGGTAATACGCGGAAGGCGACGGTCAATCGCACGTTCAATGGCCCGCAAGTCCCGCTCTTCATCCGGCGAAACCAGGGTGAACGCATCACCGGTGGCGGAGGCGCGGCCGGTACGGCCGACGCGATGAATATAGTCCTCCGGAAGGTGAGGGCAGTCGAAATTGATCACGTGAGACACATCGGCAATATCAATGCCGCGGGCGGCGATATCCGTGGCGACAAGAATTCGATATCGGCCGGCCTTGAAACCAGCCAGAGCGGCGGTACGCTGGGCCTGCGTGCGGTTGCCGTGGATGATGGCGCAGTCCAGGCCACGGCGCTTCAGGTGGTCCGCAAGGCGGTTGGCGCGATGCTTGGTGCGCGTGAAACAAATAACGGATTCAAGCTCATCATTTTTTAACAACTGACAGAGCAAGGCTGATTTGAGATGCTGCGGCACCGGATAAACGGCTTGCGTAATACCCGAGGCCGGCGCGGCCTGGCGTTCCATTTGAATGACCACCGGGTCTTTGAGCAAATCACGCGCCAGATGGCGAATATCCGGCGGCATGGTGGCGGAAAAAAAGAGCGTCTGGCGTTTTACCGGAATAAGCTTGAGAATGCGGCGGATGTCCGGCAAAAAGCCCATGTCCAGCATGCGGTCCGCTTCATCAAGGATAAGTACTTCCAACCCGGATAAATTCGCGTAGGGCCGCTTTAGATGATCCAGCAGGCGGCCGGGGGTGGCGATGAGAAAATCAACGGCACTGCGGAAGGCGTGTTCCTGCGGCCCCATGCCGGCGCCCCCAATCACAACGGCGCCGGAAAGCGGCGTGTGGGTGGCCAGGGAGATAAAATTCTGCTGAATTTGAACGGCGAGTTCGCGCGTGGGCGTGAGAATAAGCACGCGGGTGGCGCGTTTGCCGGCAGGCGGTCGCGTCAGCAACTGGTGCATGGCGGGTAATAAAAAGGCGGCCGTTTTGCCGGAGCCGGTGGCGGCACAGCCAAGCAGATCGCGGCCGGTCATGGCGGCGGGAATGGCTTCAGCCTGGATGGGTGTGGGACGGGTAAAAGCGAGGTCTTTGATGCCGCGCAGCAAGTCCGCGTGAAGACCATAGGATTGAAACGACATATATTTCTCCAATACCGCGGGCGCCCCGGACTCACCTGCATTAACAGGCTCCGGGGATCATCCAGCGTAAAGAACAAACTTTAAGAAGGGGTCTTCGCCGGCGGGAATTTAACTATATTATACCCATTGAGGCAGGTAAATCCAAGGGCGGCTTTTGAGGGGAGGCGGCGCGTGGACGCGAAGCGCTGTTTTGGGCTTGAATCAGGATTCAATCGGCGATGGGAAACCGGGAGAATCCCCAGGGGATCCGGCAATATTCATCGGGGGTTTGGGATCGCCGGGGAACCGTACGCTTGGCCCCGCAGCGGCGGGCGCGTTCGATAATATGCGGCGGCGAAGATAAAAAGACATGCCACATACCGGCATCATCTTGTTTAAGCGGACGGGTTGCTCTACCATAGCTTTGTGCCCTCCGGCCGAATGGTTCAGTGCGGCGGGCATTACGGATGACCAAAAGCGCCGCCATTCCTGAACAGTTGCACGGTATTTTCACATCGGCCGTGGTCGCACGGCTGGCCGATGAGCTTTCCAGCCGGGGAAAAACCGCCGCTACCGGCCAATGGGGATCGTGTGCGCTGGTTTTAGCGGCCGCGGTGCGAGCCAGACTGCGACGCCCGGTACTGATTATTACCGGCCACCTGGACGACGCGGATGACGCGATTGACCAGTTGGCATTTTTTGATGCCGACAGCCGGCCGCAACTGTTTCCGGCCTACGAGGTTCTGCCCGGTGAAACAAATACTTCCCAGGAATTATCCGCGCAGCGCCTCGGCCTGCTGGCGGATATCGCCGACGGGAAAATTCCAGGCATTATTGCGGCGCCTATTCAGGCGATCATGCAGCCCTGTCCGAACCGTGAACTGCTTTCGGAACAGATCCTTACGCTTGCAGCCGGCCATACACGGCAACGCGAGGCGTTGACCGCCTGGCTGGCGCAGCAGGGCTACACGCGGCTGGAGGCGGTGGAGAATCCGGGAGATTTTGCGGTTCGCGGCGAAATTCTGGACCTCTGGCCGCCCGGGGAAACACGGCCGCTGCGGCTGAATTTTTTCGGCGATGAGATTGAATCGATCCACGGGTTTGATGTGGAAACGCTGGGCACGCTGGATGTGCTGCCGACTTTGCGGGTGGCCGCGACGGGTTCATCTTCCACATGGCCGCAGGAAAAGACGGTCAGCCTTCCGGCCTGGCTGCCGAAGGAAACCATCATATGGCTGATCGAGCCGGCGGAAATTCAGGAGCAGGGGCGAAGCTACCTGGACCGGCTTCCGGAGGCTCGCGGCATTTATCCGGTAACGTCCGTGCTGAAAAATATACAGGCATTCGCCTGGGCGCAGATCATGCAATTCGGGCAGGCCGGCCCCGATACCATCCGTCTACCGTGCGGGAGTGTTGAACAGTTTGATACGCAAACAGACACGGCTTTGGCGAAGCTTGCGGCGATGGCGGCGAACGACGACGTGGCGGTGGTATGCCAAAGCGAATCGGAAAAGTCGCGGCTGACCGATCTTTTGCACGTGAAACACCCGGATGTCATGCACCGCGTGGCGATGCCGGTGGGCGATCTGGCGATGGGCTTTCGCTGGGGACCGGCAGAAGATAAGGCAGGCGGGGAGGATGCGCCAAGCCGGCCCGGTGCGCCGGAAAAAGAGCCGCCCCGCCTGGCTTTGCTGGCGCATCACGAAATTTTTCACCGGTATCATCTTAAGCGGCGGCTCCGGGCAATTCAGGGGGCGCGGCCGATCGACCATTTTCTGGATTTGCAGCCGGGCGATTATGTGGTGCATGTGGACCACGGCATTGCGCGGTACACCGGCAACACAACCATGAGCCGCGACGGCAAATCCATGGAGTACCTGACCCTGCAATTCGCCCGCTCGGCGGTATTGCATGTGCCGATTGTGCAGATCAACCTGGTGCAGAAATATGTGGGCGGAGCGCAGGGCCGTCCGCCGCTGTCCACATTCGGCGGCAATGCCTGGGCAAGCCAGAAGG
>JAKAYZ010000077.1:3403-7766 GCA_021816165.1 Planctomycetota bacterium
AAGGTGGCCGAAGCGGTGGAAAAGCTGGCCGCAGAGATGCTGGAGGTGGCGGCGGCACGGGAACATTTTCCGGGAACGGCGTATCCGGCGGATACGGTTTGGATGAAGGAATTTGAGAATTCATTTCCGTTTCAGGCCACGGAGGATCAACTTCGCTGCATTGAGGAGATAAAAAAGGACCTGCAGAAGCCGCGGCCGATGGATCGGCTTTTATGCGGGGATGTGGGTTACGGGAAAACGGAGCTGGCGATCCGCAGCGCGTTTAAGGTGTGCGAAGCGGGCAAGCAGGTGGCGGTGCTTGCCCCCACCACCGTGCTGGTGGAGCAGCACGAAGAGACGTTCGGGCAGCGGATAGCGGGCTATCCGTTTGTGGTGGAAAGCGTGTCACGTTTCAAGACGCCGGCGGGCATACGCGACATTCTGCAGCGCACGCGGAACGGCAAGGTGGACATCCTGATAGGCACGCACCGGATGCTGAGCGCGGATGTGCAATTTGCCGACCTGGGCCTGGTGATTATTGATGAAGAACAGCGCTTCGGCGTGGAAAGCAAGGAGCAGCTTAAGCAATTGCGGCGGACGGTGGACGTGCTGACGATGACGGCCACGCCGATACCGCGGACCCTGCACATGAGCCTGCTGGGAATCCGGGATATTTCCAACCTGGCGACGCCCCCGCGTGACCGGCGCAGCGTGGTGACGGAGGTTACCGGATGGGAGGATGCGCGCATCCGGCAGGCACTGGAGCGCGAACTGGCCCGCGATGGGCAGGTTTATTTTGTGCACAACCGCGTCCATAACATTCAGGCGATTGCGGAACGGGTGCGGTCCCTGGCGCCCGGGGCGCGGATTGTGGTGGGTCACGGCCAGATGCCGGGCCACGAACTCGAAGAAATCATGCATAAATTTTTCACGCGGCAGGCCGACATCCTGGTTTCGACGACGATCATTGAAAGCGGACTGGATGTTCCGACGGCCAACACCATGATCATCAATCAGGCGGAAAATTTCGGGTTAAGCGACCTGCATCAGCTGCGCGGCCGGGTGGGACGATCCAAACACCGGGCCTATTGCTACCTGGTATTGAGTCCGGACAGGGTAATTACCGATGCCGCGGCGAAGCGGTTGAAGGCAATGGAGGAATATGCGTCATTGGGCGCGGGATTCAAGATTGCGCTGCGCGACCTGGAAATCCGGGGAGCCGGAAACCTGCTGGGCGACGAACAGTCCGGGCATATCGCATCGGTGGGATATGAACTGTACTGTCAGTTGCTGGAAGAGGCGGTTAAGCGCGTGAAAAACATGCCGCTGGATAAACCGCCGGAAGTAACCATTGACATCGGTCTGCATGGGGGCATGCCACGGACATATATTTCCGCGGACCGGCAGCGCATGGATTTTTACCGGCGTTTATCAAGGTGCCATACGCAGGATGCGATTGCCGCGCTGCGCAAGGATATTGCCGACGCATTCGGGCCGCCGCCGCGGCAGGTGGAAATACTGGCTGAACTGGCGGAACTGCGGATCATCGCGGGCAAGGCGGGCACCCGGAGCATTGTCAGCAAGCCGCCGGACCTGGTGTTCGGAATGTACGATCTTGCGGCGTTGGGACCGCTGCTGAACAAGGCGCCGGGGGCGGTGCGTCCGGTGGATGAGAATTCGATCCATCTGCGGCTTGGACCGGCCTATTTCCAGGGTGAAACAGTGCTGAACGTGCTGCGCAACATGCTTAAGCCGGCGGTGGACGCGGCCCAATCACCGGCTGCGGCGACAGCGCCGGCCAAACCGAAACAGGCGGGCGGCAAGCCCTAAACTCATTTGATTCCGGGCAGAAGGCAATGGCCGGCCGGAGAGAGGACCATGGCGGCAGGCAGCAAGCCAAGGGCGAATTCGCCGGCAATCAGCAGGAGAAATACGATTCTTTCCATGACCGTAAGCCGGGTAAAATGATGGTATTCCGGGCGCGGGGTACCAAGAAAAATACGTTCCATCGCCCAATACAATCCGGCGGCAAGCAGGGCAAAACCGAGGGCCGAGCCAAACGCGGCGAATATGAAAGCATGGTTGTGAAACCAGCCCGCAGCGGCCACGGAGTTATCCAGGTGGGCGGCGCGAAAATTGGCCATGGCGGCCAGCAATTCCGCGGGAAAAAGACCGAGGCCGGGACAGGCCATGCCCGCCAGAAAACCTATGATCGCCAGGGCGAAGAATTCCGGTGAAAGGGCGGCAATGCCGCCTAGGCTGTTAAGATCCCGGCCGGCGGTCCGGCGTGCCAGCACATGCCCGCTCCACAACAAAAGCATGAGAGTAACGACATCGCCGGCGGCGAAAAGCTCAATGGCCTGAATTCCATTTTGCTGGAGGCTGACGGCGCAAATAAGCACCATTGCGGCCTGGCTTATCAGCCAGTAGCCGATCAAGCGGCGGAAATCGTTTTGGGCCAGCGCACAGAGGGCGGCATACAGCAGGCCGCCGATGCCCCAGGCCACCAGGCCGCTGCGATGCAACATGAACTGATTGAAAAAAAGCGGAATGGCCAGATGAAGAAGAGTCAGTACACCCACAATGAAATTGCCGCCCACCACAAGGCCAAGGGCGGGAGCCGCGCCTTCGGCCATGGTATCCGGAATCCAGATATGGCCGCCGGGGAGCCCCATGCGAATGGCGACAGCCGCCATGAGAAGCATAAAAGCAAGCCAACCGCCGTGGCCGGCCATCAGGAGATCAAAACGGCGGATATCAAATGACTGAAGACCGGCAAACGCCGTAACCGCGGCGGGATGCGGCAGACGGGCCGCGGCGGCGGCGTGCCCCGGCGCTACCGGGAGCGGACCGCTGTGCAACCAGATCAGCATGATACTGATAAACAGGGCCATCGCGCCAAGAGTGGAGACAAGCGCATATTTCATGGCCGCGGCGCGACGGGAAGCCCCCCCCCACAAGCCGAGTAAAAAATAACCCGGAAGAATGCTGATGGCGCCAAACGCCGCCTGGAGAATCAGGTCCATGCTGCAAACCGCGCCCAGCAGACAAGCCAGTAGTACAAGGAGCAATACATACCAGGTCTTTATCTGCTCTTCGACGACGTAGCTGGCCAGAACGGTTATCAACCCCATGCCGGTCAGGGCCAGAACGGTTAAACCTGTAAGAGGATCCGCACCAACCGTGAAGCTTAGACCGCCAAACCAGGCCATGTGCTGCATGAGTTGCCAGCCGGCATGCCAATTTAACAGCCGGGCAACGGCAATGGCGAGGGCAAGTTCACCGGCACATACGGCCAGGGCGGCATTGCGGATCAACCGTGTGCCGGTGGACGGCAGCATTGCGATAATCAGCGCGGAAACCAGCGGTAATAAAATCAGGCAGGTCAAAATTGAACTGTATGCAAACATGGGCAAGCCGAGGCTCCAACACTTCATTGATCAAGGGTTAATCCAGCGGCCGATCCGCGGGATCAGTGGAATTACCGCCGCAGTGCCAGCGTCACCGCGCCGGCGAGAGCCGCGGCGATCATCACCAGAATTGCGAGCACGAACAACCGACGGGCCGGCGCACTGACCGGCCGTTTTCCGGCGACGGCGGCGGAAACAAGCGTTGCCGGCGCGGCCACACTGGTCAATTGCCAGTCCAGCGCGGCCAACAGCATCGAAACCAGCCGGACGGCCAGCCCGGCGGACACGACAAACCATCCGATAATCCATCGATCAAATGCGGCCAGCATTTTTCCGCCGCCGGAAAGGACCAGCCGGCCGAGGACGCAATATAAATCGTAGAAATAAAGTTCACCATCCATCCAGCGGTAAATCAGATTCGGGCCGGGGAGCCGGCGAATTTTTTCCGCACGCACCAACCCACTGAAATAGATCGCCCCGGCGGCAGCCAATGCGGCGGGAAACGACCAGGCGAGCCGATGGGCCATTTGAACGGCAAAATCACCGCCGGAAGAAACGGGATACGGCGGGCAGAGTTGCAGCGGAGCGGATTTTTGAAGCAGCCGGGCGAGCCCCAACAAAGGCTGACCGCAGACCAGCGCGCCAAGTCCAAGGAGGATCATTGGAAAGAGCCGCACGGCGGATTCACCGCCGGGCGCCGGGCCGGCGCCGCGCCAATTTCCGCCGAAAATCAGCCACCACCAGCGGGCCAGACCGAACAATACCAGATAGCAGGCCACCAGCGGCAGCCAGAACAGCAGATTGCCGTATTGGCCGATCGGCGAACCAAAGCGCCGCAAATGAGCAAAGCCCGTCGCCAGCAGGTCCGGCCGGCCGAAAAGCAGCAGCCCCATCGCCGAACTGCTGACCAGCAGTGAAGCCGCGGCCGTCACGGGCAGTGTTTTCCACAGGCCGCCAAGAAAGCGCATATCAAA
>JAKAYZ010000078.1 GCA_021816165.1 Planctomycetota bacterium
GATTTGACGATGCACCGGTGGCCCAGCGTCTTGGCCTGACCACCATCGCCATTCCTTGGGCTGGTCTGGTGCAAGCGGTGGTAACTGCGGCACGACGACGCCTGGAGCACGATAGCGGCGGCGGAATGCGCCATGTCTTGATGCCCCAACCGGTGATCCGCTGGAAGCGGCGGGTATCCATGACGGCAATTCGCGGTTAAATTTCCGGCTGGTCGGCGATTCGGTGCTGGCGTATGAATGGTCGGCGGTACCAGCCCTATCATGGAAGATTACAGCTCATGGATTCGCTTCGGGGCCAGAGCGTCGCCACAGCGTCCGGAGACCTGACGTTTCGTTTCCTGTGACCCCAAGTGCTCAACTGATCTTTTTCATGATCAGCAGGTAATTAAAACCCCGCAGAAAATAATTGCCTTCAATGGCGGCGGTATGCCAATGGTTGCGCTTCAAGGTGCGGTTGTGGCGTACCACCGCAATAATATCCACCGGCTGAAAACGCCGGCGCAGCAGCGAAAACAATTCAAAGCCAATGGGAATAAAGGGCTTTCCCTTTTTGAAGGAATCGCTTACGTACACGGCCATGTACCGGCGGCTCTTGAGCACGCGGTGAATCTGGCCAAACACCTCATCCATGGCGGCAAAGTAAGCGTTGGGGCCGCGCCCCACCGGTGCTTCGCCGGCATCCAGCTTGCCTATACAGCTCGGATCATCGGAATAGTCTATATGTGTGCTGTATGGTGGATCGACAAAAGCAAAATCAACGCTCGCCGGAGCCAGCGGAAGATGGCGGGCATCGGCGCTTTGAATATCCTCCCGGCTGGGCACCAGGTCGAAACCAATGCCTTTGCGATCTAATTCCGCCGCGACATCCAGAGTAGTTCCGCTGCCGCACATGGGATCCAGGATGACATCGCCGGGGCGGGTGTAGCGGGAAAGTAAATTCCATATAACCCAGGCGGGGGTGGCTCCAATGTAATCCTTATCGCCGTGCGGCTCCCGGCCATAGTCCTGGGAAGGGTATTCCCAGAGAGTGGTGGTATTAATTCTTACGGGCGGTTTTTTATTGGGAAACGGCACCGATTCGTCCTTAAGTCATCGGTAGTTGTTGAATTGCAGCGGAATGGATGGGGGATGGGCACGCAGTGCCGCGATGACCGCTTGTAGATCGTCCTTTTTGGACGAGCTGACACGCAGCGACTCCCCCTGAATGCTGGCATTAACCTTGAGTCCCAGGTCCTTTATCTGTTTTTGCAGGGCTTTAGCGGTGTCGCGGTCGATACCACTCTTGAGTTTTATTTTCTGGCGAACGGTGTTGTGGGTGGCGATTTCCAGTTTTTGCCGGTCCAGGCAGCGCGGATCCACGCCGCGCTTGGTCATCTTGGCCACCAGTACCTGCAAGACAGCCTCCAATTGCGGTTCGCCATCGGCGGTCAGCACAATAAGCTTTTCTTTTTTGTCCAGAGAACCCACGGCGGCGGCGGTGCCGCGGAAATCGAAGCGGGTGATAATTTCCTTCTGCGCCTGCACCACGGCATTGTCCAATTCCTGCAGATTGACCTCGCTGACAATGTCAAAACTTGAATCTGCGGCCATGATGATCTCCTTTTATTGCCCCCGGCGGTCGCCGTTCACCACGCACCGCCAACGGGCGGTCGCGGCAACGGCTTGCGATTGGCAGCATATTTTACCAGTGGCCCCATCAACACCGCCAGCACAAATATCCATACAACAATCAACAGGACATTCTTCGCCCAGGCAGAATGCTGCGGCACGTTCATCTGGTTCCAGCTTGGTTTAGCCACTGCGATGGACGGCTTCAGATGCGTCAGTCGGACGGACGCCCGGGCCGTTGTGGTGGATTGCGCCTGGACCATACCGGTGGCGCCAAGCATAATGGCCAGCGCCAAGGCGATCAGGAGCTTTGGGAACATTTTTGTCACTGCCTGCACCGGCCACCTATGGTATAACTTTGTTAAGCGGGTAACTGATCAATCCAGTGGCCCCGGCGCGCTTTAACTGAGGAATCAATTCGCGTTCGCTGCGCTCTTCAATGATCACTTCCACGGCCACCCAGGAACCGTCCGCGAGGGGGGAAATAGTTGGCGATTTTTCGGCGGGCAGAATTTTGAGAACCGCGTCGAGCTTTTCGCGGGGGGCGTTAAGCTTCAGGCCCACTTTCTCGCGGGCGCTGATAGCTCCGTGCAGCAGCAGGGCCAGGTTTTCCATCTTTTCACGTTTGAACGGGTCCGCCCAGGCCTTATGGTTGGCGATCAGGCGGGTGGTACTAACCAGAAGTGTATCAATAATTCGCAGGTTGTTGGCCCGAATCGAAGAACCAGTCTCGGTGATGTCCACAATGGCATCCAGCAGGCGGGCCTTCACTTCGGTGGCCCCCCAACTGAACTCCACTTTGACGGGAATGTCTTTCTTCTGAAAGTATTCCCGCGTTACATTGACCAGTTCGGTAGCAATCACGCCATTGCGCAAGTCTTCCGGTTTGGTCAGGGCGGATTCCTGCGGTACCGCCAGCACCCACCGGGCGGGCTTGCTGGTGGCCTTTGAATAGACCAACTCGGCCACCTCATGCACATTGGATCCGTTTTCCTTGATCCAGTCGGAGCCGGTCAGTCCCACATCAATGACATTTTCTTCAACGTAGCGCGACATTTCCTGCGCCCGAAACATCACCACTTCAATAGACGAATCGTCAATGGAAGGGAAATAGCTGCGATCGTTGACCGAAATGCGCCAGCCTGCTTTAGCGAATAAGTCGACCGTGGAGTCCTGTAAAGAGCCTTTGGGAATTCCCAGTCGCAGAATGTTGGTGCCAGGTTTTAACATCAGAATACCTTTTTTACCGAATGATTGAGTCAATTACCGAGCTTCGTGTGCCGCCATTTAAGAACCTTATTTTAAGCTTACTTCAATGCTTGGTCTTGCCCTTCGACTGCCCACCTCCGGCCTTTTCCGATGGAGCATCCTCCCCCTTTTTCCGGCGCGCCGTGGGCCCATGCGCAGAAGCAGGTTCAGTTATGGCCGGCTGCGGTTTAGCCGAGGCCCCTCCGGCGACGTCCTTGGGCGGGGCCAAGACCGGCGACGGAATTCGTGCGGTGGCGGGCCAGACTTTGGGCATCCAGTCTTCCAATTCCTTACGGGAAGCCCGGAAGAACATCCCCATCTGCGGTGCCCGAATGTGGCGTTCGAGCACCTGCTGCAAGTCCAGTACCGTACATTCTTCGGTGACGGCCTGTTTATTTTTCAGCCATAGCAGCAACTTCATATCCACAGGCGCCGCAGGCACATTAAAGCAATCCAATGCCACCGCGGCCTCCACATAAGGGTTGATGCCCGCAAGAGACTTAAGATACCTGCGAATTTCCGGCTTGTGCATCTGATGCAGACTTTCCAGATTCATCTGCTTTTCGCGCTCAAAAATGGCCTGCAGGGTGCGGTGCAGCGCGGAGCAGCGTGCTTCCGCGAACGCATAACGCACGCCCAGAATGGCCGCGAGTTCAATGGCGGGGGTTACGCGCAGCTCGTTGTAATCCACCATGCTGGAAACCAACCGCTGTTCGGCGCTCTGCGCCCGGCTTATTTCCGCATCGTATTCCAGAAAAGCATGCACCAACCGGGCCAGCGGCTCCATTTTTGGACCTTCCGCCGGAGCGTGGCGGACCCAGCGGGTGATGATTTTCTTTAGAACGTCCGGTTTAACTTGGGTTTTAGTCATCTGCTATTCCTTTGGATTCGGCAAGCAGGCGGTCAATTTCCGCCTGCTTTTTAAGAGATTGATCAAGCACAAAGCTCAGGTGGGGAACCACACGCATGGACAAGGCCTTGGCCACCTCACGCTGCACGAAGGCTTGCGCATGCACCAAGCCCTGAAAAACCGTGGCCTCCGGTGAAGAGGAAAGAATACTCACATAAATTTTGGCTTCGCGCAGATCGGGCGTGACCTCCACCTTGGTCACGCTGACAATGCCGGTAATGCGTGGATCCTCAAGATCACGCAGCAGAACCATCGCGACCACGCGCCGAATCTGAGATTCAATCTTGCGCTGTCGAACACTCATGTCTAATCCGCCCTTCGCCTCAGAGAAGCTGTTATGGAAGCATACCGGAGTGGAGGTAACCGGCCCGTCACAGGGTTCTGGCCACATCCACAGTTTTGTACGCCGCGATGGTATCGCCCACTTTAATGTCATCGCGACCCGCCAGCTTCAATCCACATTCCAGACCCGCACGTACCTCGCGGGCATCTTCCTTGAAGCGCCGCAGCGAATCCAGCACCATATTCTCAGCCACGGTTGCCCCATCACGGATCAACCGATATTTGGCTGTTCGCTGCAATACACCGTCGGTCACCATGCACCCGGCAATACTGCCCACACGGCTCACGCGAATCACCTGCCGGACCTCCGCATGGCCGATGACCTGATCCTGTTTTTCCGGAGCCAGCATGCCGGTGAGGGCCTTGTGGATATCGTCGGTAATTTCATAAATGACGCGGTAAAGACGAATATCCACGCCACGCCGCTCGGCGAGTTTACGGGCGCTTTCATCTGGTTCCACGCAGAAGCCGACGACAATGGCGTTGGAGGCTTCGGCCAGCAGCACATCACTTTCCGAAATTCCGCCCACCGCCGCATGAAGCAAACGCACCTGCACTTCCTTGGAAAGTTCGCGGGTCATGGTCTGGCGCAACACATCCACCGACCCCTGTACATCGGCCTTGAGAATCATATTGAGTTCTTTAATTTCGCCGCGCTTGATGGTATCAAAGAGGTTTTCCAGGGTGACTTTGGTGCGTTGGGCAATGTCGGATTCACGGTCTGCGTGGGCCCGTTCCTCGGCAATACTCTTGCTTTTGGCCAGGTCGTCCACCACGTACAGCGGATCCGCCCCTATGGGCACATTGTCCAAACCAAATACCTCCACTGGCGTGGCCGGCCCGGCCTCGGTCACGGGTCGGCCCTGGTCATCCAGAAGCTGGCGAACGCGCCCCGACGCCGGTCCGCACACCATGGCATCACCAATTCGCAGCGTGCCATTTTGCACCATCACCCGGGCCACCACGCCGCGCAACGGATCCATAAACGCTTCTATGACCGTACCCCGCGCCGGAAGCTGCGGCGACGCCTTTAATTCGCGCAGGGTGGCCGTGTAATCCAGATATTCAATTAATTCCTTCACGCCCTGGCCGGTGGCCGCACTGGTTCGCACCACTTCCACATCGCCCCCCCACTCCACCGGATTTAAGCCGTGTTCGGCCAGTTGCCCCAGCACCTTGTTGGCGTTGGCCTCGGGTTTGTCAATCTTATTCAAAGCCACCACAATCGGTACGTTGGCGGCTTTGGCGTGGTCGATGGATTCCACCGTCTGAGGCATAACACCGTCGTCGGCCGCCACCACCAACACCACCACATCCGTCAGATTGGCTCCGCGGGCCCGCATGGCTGTAAAGGCCTGATGCCCCGGGGTATCCAAAAAAGTAACCCGCTTGGGTTTGCCATCCGAACCGGTCAGGCTCACGGTGTAGGCACCAATGTGCTGGGTGATGCCGCCGGCCTCACCCGCAGCCACATTGGCCGAGCGAATCTTATCCAGCAGGCTGGTTTTGCCATGGTCCACATGACCAAGAATGGTCACCACGGGCGGGCGGGCGGTACGCTCGGCGGTATCGGCAATTTGCCTGTAGTTACGCTCCAACACTACGTATTGAGATTCCTTTTTCTTGATAATCAGCTCAATGCCGTATTCCATGGCCAGCATCTGCGCCACGTCCAGATCTAAACTCTGGTTCACCGTGACCATGGCTCCCTGGGTCAGCAGTTTTTTAAGCATATCGCCGGCTTTCACGCCCATAAGTTCGGAAAGATGGCGTAATGTTACCGGCGGGATGATTTCAATTGAAGACGGCTTCTGAGTTGGAGAATGTGCCGCCAGGTTTTTTTGCTGCGCCTTATTCAGTTGCCGCCGACGCACACGCAACATGCCACCGGTGGCTGACGCCAGTCGTTCTGCCCGGTCCTGCAGGTCGGCCTCTCGCCACTCGCGGATCAAATCTACATCTGCTCCGCCCATCCGCCCGCCCTGATGTCTGGCCGTGCGGCCCTTGTTGCGACGGGCCTTGGCTTCTTCATCATCGAGCAGGGGCTCACCGGGCTTGGCACGGTTGCGGTGCGATCCGCTGCCACCAGGCGGAAACGACGGCATGCGATCCACCGCGGAAGGTTCACTGGAATAGGGCGAAGGCCGAACCCGAGCGCGCGGCGGCTCAATAACTTCCGGCGCGGCAATCCGCACCACGTTCGGACCTTTCAACTGGGCCGGTGCCGGGACGTGACGCGGTCCCACCGGCGTTACCACCGGCTTGGCCACCACATTCGGTACCCCACGCGGAACCACCGGCGCCACGGGCTTTACCGGCTTCACAGGAATTTCCAGCACCGGCTTGGCCGGTACATCCGCAATGGGCTTTGCACCCGCTTCCACCGGTGAATGGCCAGGTGTTGCCACCACCGGCTTGGCCACCACCTCAGCAGAAGTTGCGGCGGCGACCACGCCTGGAACTTCCGCCACCGGCGGTCCGGCTGATGCTACACTCAAGGGCGCAGTCGATGCCACCTTGCGGGGCCGCCCGCGCGGACGACGCGCCGGCACGACCGGCGTCTCCATCGAACTTACTGACGCCGGTTCCGTGGCAACCGGTGCGGCGGCTCCGTTGGCCGCAGCAGCCTGGGCCGCCACGGGGGCTGCCGAGGAACGATCTGCATCGTCGTCGGCGTCTTTTTTCTTGCGGCCACGCTTCGGCGGGACTTTTTCCACGGCCACGTGTGCCGTTTTTTCCACCGCCGTGCGCGGTGCACCTTGACTGAACCATTCGCGAATGCTCAGCGCGAGACCAACCTTGACCACGCTCATGTGGCTGTCGACTTCGGTAACACCCTCAGCGATACATTTTTCGATAATCGCCTTGCTGTCAACGCCGAGTTCTTTGGCCAACTTGTGAACTTTAATACTCAACGAGTGCTCCAGTACTTACTTATTTCACGGCGGTTATCCCCGGATGCTCCGTCGTGCCGTTCAGCCACGGCCTTACGTCGAAACCGAAGGCGAATCAGGGGTTGCATCCGCCTTGTCAGCGGAAGATTCCGCCGGTTCGGTGGAGATTTCCGGTGCGGCCGTGCCAAGCGTATCCGCCGGCGGCTCGTCGGCGTCCGCCTTAGACTCGGCTTTCGCAGCCGCGGCTTCAGCGGCTGCAGTCTTTTTGGCTAGATCTTCCGCAGCCTTGCGAGCGATTTCTTCCTCGGCCACGCGCAAAGCTGCATCATGGGCCGTTTGCCGGACCTTTTCAGCCATTTCCGGCGAAAGTTCCAGTTCCTTCACCAGCGGTTCCACACCCACCTCCTCAATGTCCAGCAGGTTGATGAGTCCGAGGGTCAGCAGACGATCCATAAATTTATCGTCCACCCCTTCGATGGTTTTCATGGCCCGTTCCAGATCGTCGAGGCCCTTGGAATATTCTTCCGGCGTGAGAATATCCACATCCCAGCCAGTGAGGCGCGCTGCGAGGCGGACATTTTGACCACGCTTCCCGATGGCCAGCGAAAGCTGGCTCTCGTTGACCACGACCGTGGCCCGATTTAATTCAAAGTTCAGCGAAATTTCCGCAATTTCAGCAGGCTTCAGTGAGTTGGTGATCAGCACCTGCGAGGATTCGTTCCAGCGCACAATGTCAATTTTTTCAC
>JAKAYZ010000079.1 GCA_021816165.1 Planctomycetota bacterium
TTTCGGCGATTGGTGCGATCCGGGCTTTTTTGTTTTTGGGTGCCGGTTTGCGGGTAAATAGCGCCTCAAAACCTTTGGCCAGCATGCCCCACACGCCTCCTGCCACGGTTCCAGCGGTGCTGGCAATTTCATCGGTGGGCATTTTTTTCCAGGCGTTGGCGGTCATGGGAAAGATGGCCATGACAATTTCATCCGCCGCCAGCAGCAGGCCGACAATCAGGGCCAGGGCCAGCACGAGTGCTGAACCGGCCGTGGACAATGTGCGTTTAAGTACCGAGCCGATGGTCATACCGAGCATGCCTCCCGGCCCGGCTGGCAGCGAAACACCGATGTGCATCAGGTTGGCCAGCCCGCTGACGGCGGCAATTAATACCACTCCGCCAAGCAGACGAAAAATCAGTTGTGTGATGTTTCCCCCGACACTCCATACCACCAGTATGGCTCCAAACATAATAAGCAGCACCCAGGCCCCCGGTCCGATGTTGTTCATCAGCAGTGCCGCGATGGATGCACCGAATAGTCCGCACCAGTTATGGCCAACAACATGCCCGGCGTAATAGGCCGGCGAACTGTTAAGAATGGTGGGGTCGGCCGGGTGATATGACAGCATGGAGAGGAGTATGAATAGCCAGGCGGCCCATCCGACGGGCACGAGGCAAAGCCGAAGCAGACGCTTGTGGCGTGGTTGAGATTTAACAGGCATGTGTACCTCGACCTCCAATGTCTCGGTTAACAGGCAAACGAAATCAAATTCCGACCGGCGCGGAAGAAGTGCAAACAGGCCACACGCGGCCCGGCGCAATTCCGGCAATCGTCCGGTCAGCCCCACCGATTATACCCATTTGTTTGGGATATTCACCGCCGCGCGTGAAGACCGATGGCGATTCGCCTTGGCGCTGGATGCGCCTGTACTCTGCTCGGCCATTTGATGATGCTTGGCGGCAAACAACGGTTGATGGGCCGGGGCAGGCGACGCGAAGAATTCACGAATGGTTCAAGTGGGGGGCGGCCATCTTGGCCGCCATTGAAAGCAGCTCAGTCGACCGGGCCCAGCGCGACCCTGAATTAAAATGACCGACCTTGCGGTCGTATGGCCGATGCAGCAATGGCTCGGCGTAAGGGCTGCACAAAACCGGCGTATCGACGGGTTTTGTGAGGATGGGTTGAGATGGTATGCGTCGCGATGGTGATGCCGTCAATTAATCTGCAAAGGTTTCGACTTTGATTTCCCGCACACGCAGTATCGGACTCGTCGATCCCTCCGTAGTCACAAAGCGATCCGCCTGACCGATTATCGCGGCTGCAAGATGCAGTGCGTCGAGCGGCTTGACTCCGTATTCGCGGGCCAACGCGACAGCCCTGCTGACGACCGTTTTGATTTCCAAGTCGACCCGGGTTGCCCGTGAGAGGGAAATAATGAATAAACTCAATTTCTTGTTGGGCTTCTTCACGAAGGGGTTTTGGCAGCAATTCCAAGCGGTGAAAATCGCTGTAAAGCAAGCCGGCACGTGTGTCGGCAAGCAATCGCTCGCACTGCGTCTGCACATTCGGGTCCCTCCCTTTAAACGCGTTGATGACAACGCAGGTATCGGCGTAGACACCCGGCACACTCAGGCTCCCCGCTCACGGCCTCGGCCCAATTCGTAAAGAATCTCCTCATTTGACATCAGCTTCATGCCATCGGCGATGGCCTGCTGGCGAATGGCCTTCAACCTTTTGCCAACTTCCGACTCCGGTTGGCCGTCCTCAAAATCGGGTGCCGACGGTTTCGGGCCAGCTGGCCCCTCGCCGCCGCGCCGCCCACTGGGTGCGTGATATTGCAATTCAGACGTGCCGAATTCCTGTCCGCATGGTGTGTAGCTGGCGGTAGCGCCTGCGGTTAGCAGCATGATCAATCCTCGTAAACCGGTTCTAACGCGTTTATTGTATCCATCGTCAATAGTGAAAAAAACAGCCGGTGGCATGTCGCCTTAGCTTTGTCCAAGCGATCCGCCAAGCCGTCCCATGGCCCCGCGAGCTTTGCCAGATTATCGGCTACAAGCACGTCGGTAACCAGCCCTGTGGCCTCGGTTGCTGGGTCGCCTTTAAGCCGCACCGGGTTAAATATCTGGATTAGCGCATTCATGCCGTCGACTGATACGGGCATCTGCAGGCGGATACTTCCGGATTCAGGGGTCAGCCCACCAACCTGAATGTTTGCTGCCAAGAGTTTAAGGGTCTCCTGAGGCGTACCCGGAAAATAGTCAACGTAGCGAACGGCAATCCCCACCGGTTCACGAATTAATGCGGTCTCCTTTACGCAATTGGCAAGCTCTAAAATTTGGGCCCTAAACCTCGCCCAGCCGGGATAGGGCCGTTGCACGTTAAGGGCAATAACGTTATCGCCGGTCAGCACAGTCCACCCATCGCCTCGCAATGCCGCAGTGGGGCTGTATTGCATCTGTTCGTTGGCCTTACGGAATTCTGCCGGGACTGACGCCAGCGGCATGTACTCGGGTTTTGCCTGCCGTCCCGCCGCCCGAAGCCTTTCAAGCAGCGCCCCCGGCAAGGCGATAGCGGTTGATGAATCGCCCGCAAACCGCAGCTCCCACACCGCCTCAAGCAGAGGCTCAATTTTCAGCCTTTTGGGGATTCTTCGGTCTGTGGTGTGATTCATTAATATTCCTTAATTTTCGGCAAGGCTTATTGTATCGCGGTCGGGATGGGGCGCATAACGCGTTATGCTTCGGGAGCGTTTCGTTAGCCGCACAGACCGATTCTGCCCCCCCCGCTGCCGGGCGACAGTCATTTTCCAAAATAACGCATTATTTGGCATTTCAGGCCATTTGCCCCAAGCCTGCGATAAGGCCGCGACTTAAATGATCCGTTGCCCAACTTCTCTCCGGCGTGCTGGAACATTTCACCGCAGACACTACGCCATTTTTGGTGGTCCGCCTGCACCGAGGGCGAGCATTGCCTCGGCCTTGGTGGGTATCGCGGGTACTTTGGTATCCAACGCGAAATTGGCGTCACTCTAGATCAGCGGTGAATAATTTATACGGCGTAGAACTTCCGCCATCTGCCAGACATAAAGCCTGCCGGTCGGGAAGAGTCGGCCCACGGAATAATCGCGCGTCAACTCGCCAATCTGAAAGGGATATATCTCCGGGTGGCTGCGATATCGGTTGCTGAAATACCGTGCGACCATCCAGAGGGCCGATTGCGCGCAAACGGTAACGTCGGTATCCTGGCTAATGAAGGGGAATCCACGCACCCTGAGGATCGTGCCTTGTATAGAAACATCCTCATCGCAGAGGCAAACATGGTAATCGGTCAGACCGCACGCGCGTGTTTCCAGCAAGGTTCGCCCCACACAGTTGGGTTTGGTCGGACGTAGCACGACGTAGCCCAAATACTGCGGCTGCAGGTGGTCGCTCGAGCGAATCATGGTGGGATCAATGCTCTGCTCGAAGAAATGAATCCGGACACATCTGGAATCGGGAGTCGCAAATTTCTTCGCGTGAAAATTTGCGAATGTATCTCGGTAATCCTTATCGATATAGTGGCGCTCAACAATGGCACTACGCGCCCGACCACTGATCGCCGTTGCCAGACGCCTCAACCCGGGCTGATCGAGGTGCGGTGCCGCGACCCCCAAAATTTCCCGCCAGAACTCTTGTGTATCGGAGTTTGTTACGATAAGCAGTATTCCGTCAGGTTGGTGTATCACATTGTGGCTCTGGTGTTCGGCTATCGGGGCGCATAACCCGGGCAACCGGTTGAAAACTACGGCGCGAGTGATGGCAGCTATGAATTGGGTAGTTCCGAAACAGGCTGCGCGATGCCGAAGATTTTATCTATCAAAAAATAAAAAGCCGGGCGATGACACGATTGGCGTCATCGCCCGGCAAGATTATTCATCGGTTTTGAACCGGCGTGAATATGTTTTCGCCACGCACTTATTTGGTTCGGCGACGCGGCACAAGCAGCAGCCCCATCGCAGCGAAGCCCATAAGCCCCGCCGCAGCCGGTTCGGGCGTCGGTGTGCTTGGGGTATATGAAAGCTGGAACGAGTTAAGCAGCACGCTGCTGGTGAAGCTACCGGCATCCGGAGGCGGTAAGGTCGAGGAAACGGTCAGATACGGATCCGAAAGGCTGAAGTCCGCCAGGCTAATAGTGGTCGCGTTCACGCCCACATTACCGTTCGGCCCGACAGTCGTAATCTGCGTGCCGATTGTTCCCAGCTTGTTGGAATAGGAAAGAACCGCCGCATCGGCACCCGTTACGCTGCCGATGGTGATGGTGGCACCTTGGGTGTTGGGTAAATTTTGCAGCACGCTGGTGAGGTCAAGCTGAACGAAGCTTTGGAACAAAGTCGTCACCGTTTCATCATCGGTGGGGGTCCTGGTCATTATGGTGTCGATTTCGTCAGAATTATCATCGTTAACGCCCAATCCGCTCTCACTGCCAATGCTGCTGGTACCCTTGCCGTAAAGCTTGGTCGGCTTGGGGGCGTAGGAGTGCTGGCTATCGTAAGTATTGCCTCCCCCGACGGTCGTTTGCTCTTCATAGCCGTAGGCGGTGATGGGTACAATTTGGTTTGTGGGCGGATTGAAAACACCGTCGAACGTTTCAGAATTTGCCAGTATGCCGGGGTTCTGGCCTATGCTGCCCGGGTTGAAATTCCACGTTACTGTCGCGGCGTTTGCCACCAGTGGGCTTAACGCCAAACCTGCCGCCATACCGATTGCCAAACTGATTGTTTTGTGAATACGCATGGTACTCTCTCCAAAAAAATAAAAAAACAATATAACTCGGCGATAAAAGCACACAGCGCGCTTCTCGCAGCTTACACACCACTGGCGGGCCAACGCTTCATAAAAAACCGGCAATGAGTCCTGCCGTCACCGAAAACGCCATGCCCGAATCTGGAAACCTGGGAGTGATAGCTAAAATGGTTCAGTAACCAAGGTAGGCTATTGCACTCGCTCTCAACTCAGCGACCCTAAGGCCGCATGCTCGACGGGCATCTCCATACCCGATCGCAGTGATAGGAGTATAAGCTCCATTCCGGCCAAAAGCAAATTTTATGCACAATGAAGCTTTAATTTTTTTGGCGTTTTTTTTGCCCACCGTCATATTCATACATCAAAACGTGCTTTTATTGGACGCTGGTAGAATATGGGGCTATTCATCGCGGGTGGTACGATGGTTTCTGCCGCTGGGCCAATTTGCCCGTCGTGGCACCGGTTTGGTACAGGGGCTAAAATCGTAGTATGGGTGCAGGCCAGCGAAAGCAACGTACGCTAATTAAAATCTGCGGGATCACCAATCGCGACGATGCACTGGCGGCCGTTGAACTGGGAGCCGATCTGATCGGGCTTAATCTGGTGGGCGGGCCGCGCAAAATCACGCCCGCCGCAGCGGAACATATCGCCGCCCATCCTGCGTTGGCGGGTAAGGTGGTGCTGCTGCTGGACCACTGGCCGTGCGAATGGGAAGTCGCGTCGCCGCCTATGGCTGCCATTTTCGGTGTGCAGTTTTACGGCCCGGTGGATCATCCCGCCATCCAGGAATTTTGCCGTCATAAACTCCGGTTGATTCTGCCGGTGCGGGTGGAAAACGCTGGCTCGCTTACTGCCATCGTCCGGTTGGCGGCCCATGCGCCGGAAGATGTCATCTGGCTTATGGATACGCATGTTGCCGGGCAGCTTGGCGGTACAGGTAAAACATTTGACTGGGGGGTGGCCAAGGCATTTGTCCGACGGTTATCAGTTAAGGGTGAAGCACTTGTGGGGGTGGCGGGAGGTTTAACGCCAAGCAATGTTGCCGACGCCATTGGCCAAATTGCCCCGCATCTGGTGGATGTCTCCAGCGGCGTGGAGGAACCAGGACACCCCGGCGTGAAAAGTGTCAAGTTGATGACGGCTTTTGTTTCCGCAGCGCACGGGGCGACTCAAGCCGCTTCCGGCGGTGGCGAGGTTTGAATATCACTGCGGGCTTTTTGCCGACGGACGATGTCGCACGCCAAACTGATGGCGGCCTTCATGCTGCCGGGGTCGGCGCGGTTCTTGCCCACAATATCAAATGCGGTTCCATGGTCTACACTGGTGCGGACAATCGGCAGGCCAAGTGTTAAATTGACACTGCTGGAAAAATCGAGCAATTTAATGGGTATCAAGCCCTGGTCGTGATACATGGCCACCACCACGTCGTAAACGCCCTTGGCGGCTTTGACAAATACGGTGTCGGCACTGAGCGGCCCATGCACATCCATCCCCTGACCTTTGGCCATGGAGATGGCTGGTTCAATGATGCGGGCTTCTTCATCGCCAAACATGCCGTTTTCCCCGGCATGCGGGTTCAGGCCGCAGACGGCGATGCGCGGGTTGGGGATATCGAACCAATCGCGCATGGCATTGTGCACCAATTCGATCGGATCAAACACCGCACCAATTTTGAAATGGTGCCGCAATTCAAAAAGTGGCTCGTGAATACTGCATAACACCACCTTCAAGCCGCGGTGATTGGCCAGCAGAGGTTGCAGCGATCGGCTTTGTTCCAGCAGGTGGGGGTCGAGCGGACGTGGGGCGGCGACAAACATCATGGCGTGTCGCCGGGCGTGCGTTTTTTCGGCCAGCAATTCCGTATGGCCCGGCCAGCGGTTGTACCCCGCCAACTTCCAGCTTTCCTTGCAGATGGGGCCGGTGACGATGGCGTCGATTTTGCGCACTCTGGCGGCCTCAACGGCGTCGAGAATAAACCGCATGGACGCCAAACCACCCTGCTTGGATGGTGAACGCACATCCATGCCTAAAAACGAAAATTCATCGTAATCCAGCACCACGACATCATGATCGTAAGGGCGCAGCCGGTCGTGCTGATCGCGCCACCAGAACGGCTCAATTTCCGCCAAATCGGCGCTGTAGGCCATGAGCTCGTTAAACCCCAGCACCACAAAGCGCCCCAATTTGCGTATGGCCGGGTCAGCCAGGGCCTTAACAATAACTTCCGGCCCAATGCCCGCCGGGTCGCCCATGGTGATGCCAATGACCGGTAGCGTCGGCGTCATCCGTGCACCCCCGTGGCAACTTTGCCTGCGGGATCACGCAACGCGGCGATTGATGCGGGCATATGCTGTAAATAATGCCATATCGACCGGGCGAGAATATCCGTTTCCAGATTCACCTGCCGGCCCGGCCGCAAGGTCCCCAACGTCGTTGCCTGCAAGGTGGTGGGGATGACCGCCAAGCTGAAAGTTTCGGAATTGCAATCGGCAACGGTCATACTGACGCCATCAACCGTGATGCTGCCTTTGGCAACGATCAGGGGCGCAACAGCCGGGGGCAACGAAAGCCTTATCCGCCAATCGTTAATACTGGATTTCACCTCCAGAACCTCGCTTATGGCGTCCACATGCCCCTGTACAAAGTGCCCACCAAATGGTTCGCCTGCCCGCAAGGCCCCTTCCAAATTCACCCGCGATTCCGGCGGCAAGCTTCCCAAGGTTGTTCGCCGCAGTGTTTCGCTTATCACATCAAAACCCACCACACCGGGAGCCATTAGCTCGGCTACGGTCAGGCAAACTCCGTTTACCGCTATGCTTTGCCCCAGCCCGTGGTGTATCGGGTCCAATGTGCCCAATTGAACGACAATTCGGCGGCCGGCCGCAGTGGGCTGGCTATCGATGATCGAC
>JAKAYZ010000080.1 GCA_021816165.1 Planctomycetota bacterium
TGCGGATTTTCCCAGGCGGGCCTGCCCATCGGCCTGCAGATATTAGGCCCGACATTCAGCGAACAGCGCATGTTGCGACTGGCGCGGATGTATGAAAAAAATCACGATTGGCACACACGGAAACCCTCACCGCCACAGGCATAACCTGAGCGGCCACAGCCCTTGAGGCATTGCCAAGCCGCCACCCGTAAGAATCCGTGTGGCATCCGCGGTACGCAACAACATGTGTATGCGTCCGACCATGAAATCAGGGCCGTTCCGGCCCCGCTGCCCCGCAGCCCGGTCTTGGAAGATCGGTGCAGCGCCATCATGAGGTGGACACATGATTACTCGACGGCATCTTGGTGCAATTTGCTGCTTTCTTCTTCTTGGACTCGCTGCGCCTTGCAGCGCTCAAGCCACAGAGCCCGAGTCCGCCGGTTCTCTCTACCTGAGTAAAGCGAAGTTCCACAAACTTGCCGCGGCCGCGTTGGCTTGGGCCGGCAAGCATCCACATTCGCCGGACAGTCCGCGCCTGCTGCTGCGGGTTATCATGGCTGCGAAGGTACGAGGCGACGATCCCACCGATCTGGGTACGGCGGAACGGCAAATGCTGCTGGACTTTCCGGATAGTACCGAAGCACGCTATTTCCTTGCCGGCATATCGGATACTACAACACCCGGCGGCAAGCGGTATCGTCAGCTTGTCACCGCACTTTTACAGTGGTTCACCTACCATCCGAATATGAAGAATTGCAAGGCCTTAGATGGTGTCATCCGCAATGGCCTGCGGAGGTTCGGCATAAAAGCGGTATACAATAACAACTATCAGGACGCCCTGTTGTGCTACCTCGTGGCGCATCGCGCTGGCGACAACCCCGTGGCCAACGAGATGCTCGGTGCCACTGAACCGTCAAGCTCAGATTGGAAATCTCCCAAGGCGGTTGCCAGCGCGGAGGTTCGGGAAGTGGTGATCGAAAGAGGCGCAACGGCGATACAGAGACTCGGATTGCTGGAGCGACTGGCACAAAATGAACCGGCAAGCCTTTTGGAAAGGTACTATCTGCACCTTATACCCGCCGCCGAGCGATCAAGGGGGCAAATTCTTCAGATTCACGTTGAGGAATTAATATTAAACGGGCACTACCGCCGTGCATTAGCCCTGTTAGCCAGCCACCATCGAGCGACACCCAACGCCCATCTGGAATTTCTCCCGGTGTACTGCGATGCCGTGTTGGGCCGTTCTGACCAAGCGGCCGTGGCGGCGAAACGGCTGCGAACGGATTTTCCGAAAAGCGCGTGGACGCGTGACGCGTCAGAACTGACCAGAGTGGTGGCGGAGCAAGACGCGGCCGAGGGGCAAGTTGCGGGCCAAATACTGCAATTCCTGCACTGGGCGGGGGACAACGTGCGGGACTGTGAATTCCGCGCTGCACTTCGTGCATCGCCCAAAATGAGGTGGAGATTTTACGCCGGCCTCGCTGGAAGCACCGGAAATATTGAGGTGTGGGAAAATGGCATTTTATCCGCAGCGCTCGCCTGGGACCCGAAGGCCATCCGCCTGTTTGACTCTCAAGCCAGGCGCAGCTTCCAAATGCCGGTTGGAGCGACACCACCGATCGACACCACGGGCGTTTCGCCCGCCGCGAAAATTGCCGGATTTTTGGCCGCCGTCGGCACCCCAGAACTCAGCGCCAGAGGGCTTTTGGCCCAATATGCGCCCGCGTGGCTCAAGACGTACGCAGGTGCCATGCGAGTTTTTCACGACGCCCATCGCCATGGAGTATTCTTCACCCGGCGGCGGGCTCATGGAAGCAAAACATCCGTTGGATTGCTGTTCGCGGGTATCTCGACCCCAAAATGGATTCGGGTCTCAGCGGCGATTGATAGCGCAAATCATGCTCTCACTCTGAAGTATGGCAACCGCGCAAAGTTAAGCCTGATCGCCAGCTCGTCGCCGCATTTTGCGATCTCGCAACCCAAGTGGCCGGCGGGAAATGTCGTCCAACAAAAGAAATCCATGCCCCTGGCCATCCGGGACGTTTCCATATTGCTGCCGGAATGGCTGGGCGCTTTTGACAGGCTCGCGAGTACCGTCAATATGCTGCAGCAGGGCAATGACCACGACTACATCGCCGCACTCAAGACTAAGGCCCTTGCAAAATACCCGAAGCAGTTGCCTCGAGCCTTTAGCGGTCCCGGCACCCCGCTGCCGCCGCATTTTTCAGCGTCCGCGAGTCAACGAGCCGGCGGGTTGCTCACATGGTGCCGGAGGGAGCCGAGTTCCACCGCCGCTCCCGAAAAGCTGTTTTCCGGATTGATGCTGGCCAGATTGGCAAATAACATGGTTGTCGCCGGAGACATTGAGCGAAGACTGGTTCTGTTCTATGGATCAAGCCTGCAAGGCAGATACGACCTTTCGAGATTTTCAACGCCTGCGCAATTCGGAAATTTAGTCCAGGCGATTCTCAAACATAACGCGGCGAAGATGACGCGAAAGCGCGAAGTCGCGATCTTGCGCGTTATCTATTACGGGTTGCAGGAATTCAGTGGCAGCCAAAGGCGCCTTGATGTTTTTGGCACCACAAATCGGACCGGTCTCATATTCTGCGAGGCGCTGGCCCTCAAGGCGGGATGGACCGATATGGCCAGCCAACTCCGTCAGGCGATCGTATCGATGGCCGCATCCAACAAAAAGCTTGCAAGCGTATGGCACTGTATGGTCCGCCCCGGAACGACCGCGGCGGATCGGATCGCGAATCTGGCGAACATTCGACAAAGTAAGATTACACAATATCTCGCAATTTTCCTGCTTCGCATGAGCCACCGCCGCCACTCCGATCCCAAACTTATGCGCGCTGCGGAACTGCTGTACGCGGAGACCGGGCACCTGCACCGGGCCTGCGCTTATGCCGACAAACTGGACCGAAGGCATTTGGATTCCGGACGCACAGAATTCATCCGGGCGTATTGTCAGCTCCGGCTTGGAAAGCCGGCCGCTGCCCGCCAAACCGCTTTGGCCGCGGCGGCACAATTCCCAAAGAGTCCTTGGGTCAGGAATCTCGATCTACTGGCCTCCGACTGCGCGACGGATGCAACCAATTTCCAATCCTGCGTAAGGACCGTGCGATTGGCGGACCGTTGGCTGCTGCGCAAAGCGACCGGCTTTGAAATTACCTGTGCCCTTAAGAACCTCGGCAAGCCGGCACTTGCAGCCTATCTCGCCGCCGATAGAGGCTTTATTCAGGTGTACGGAACTTTGAACGGAAAGCCTTTCGTGGCCATGAGGCTGCGGAGCAGGCACCTTGAGATTCTTTCGCCGGATGGGCCAAAATTCAAACGCTACAATTCCAATTCGATTCACTTTGGCATCTTGCTTTCCATCCATCGACATATTGAAAATGGATGGGAGTTTGGGTTTTGGTTCCCTTTTTCGACCAGTGCGTATTCCTGCATTCCGCTGGCGCAACAACTCAGGCAGTACCATCTGCATAATACCGCGGGCATTGGTGCGATGCTCGTTAGTATTGAGAAGCAAGGGTTGACCCTTTGCCCGAAGCAAGACCGGACTTCAACGGCATTTACATTAGTACAATTTTCATTTCACCACCCCGCTGTGCAACGAATCAGTTTTCGGACAGCACGCTCGGGCCGACCGATACTATTGGAGTCTCGCCGACTGACGCTGCATTTTCATTTCCTCACCGAAAAAGACCCGCATTTTCGAGGCCTTGCCTGGCCGAACTACCCGAGCGTGGCCGCACATGCCCAAGGTCTTGTCTTGTGTGGCCAAGTACTATCCGAGCTTCTGCACAGCGCAAGCGCCGCTTACAAACTCGCTGAAACGCCCCCAGCGGTTAAAGGTGGAGCAATCGGAGCAAAATCGGTAGAATCTGCATCAGGCAAGCCGGAGACCATGGCTCGCTGATGGCCGCTGACGAAAAGATGAAGGATTCACTGATGTCCACTACCGCTGCTGAACCGCAATACAAGGTGCTTATTGGCATGGAAATCCATGTGCAGTTGGCCACAAAATCCAAAATGTTCACGGGAGCCGCCAATGGTTTTGGCGGCGAACCGAATTCGCAGGTTGATCCGGTTATTCTGGGTCTGCCCGGCGTATTGCCGGTGGTTAACAAACGCGCGGTGGAAATGGCCATGATGGTGGGGCTGGCTTTGAACTGCCAGATTGCATCGCAGACCAAATGGGACCGCAAAAGTTATTACTACCCCGATCTGCCCAAAAATTATCAGATCAGTCAATACGATCAGCCCCTCTGCGGCCCCGGCAGTATTGAATTGCCGTTATCCGATGGCAGCACCAAAACCGTGCGCATCCGCCGGGCGCATCTGGAAGAAGATGCCGGAAAACTGCTGCATGAAGCCGGCATGACCGACTCTCTGGTGGATTTGAATCGTGCCGGCACCCCGCTGCTGGAAATTGTCACCGAGCCGGACTTAAGCAGCCCGGAGGAAGCGCGGCTTTTTGGCGAGGAACTGCGCAGGATATGCCGTTATCTGGGAGTATCGCACGGCATTATGCAGCAGGGACACATGCGGTTTGAGCCGAATATAAATCTGCATATTTATCATAATGGAAAAACTGTCAAAACCGCCATAACAGAAGTTAAAAACCTCAACAGCTTCCGTTCGGTGGAACGCGCCTGCGGCTATGAAATACAGCGGCAACTGACGGAGTTTTTCGCCAACCCGGAGGCGGCTGTCAGTCAGGGCAAATCCACCCGCGGCTGGGATGATGACAAGGGCATGACATTGCTGCAGCGCGAAAAGGAAGAAGCCCATGATTACCGCTATTTCCCGGATCCGGATCTTGTGCCGCTGCATGTGGATACAGGCTGGGTCAATGACATTCGCTCCGGCGTGGTGGAACTGCCCATTGCCCGGAGAAAGCGCTATCAGGAAAAGCTCGGCCTGACCGCCAAGGAAGCATTCTCGCTGACTGAAGAACGCGAAGTAGCGGATTTGTTTGATCGCGCAGCGGCGCTGGGGGCACCGGCCCGCCGGCTGACCAATTTGTTTTTAGGCCCGGCGGCGAAAATGGCCAATGAAGCCGCGTCCGCGGAAGCCGCGACGGTTCTGATCAGCGATCTCCCGGTAACGGACAAGCAATATGCCAAACTGGCGGAACTCATTGAATCCGGCGGTATCAGCGCGACATCCGCGGTGACGGTATTTGAATATCTGGTCAAGAATCTTGATGCTGATCCAGCCGATGCGGCACGGACACTGGGGCTTGTACAGGTGCGGGATCAAAGCCAGACCGAAGCGTGGGTCATGCAGGCCCTTACGGGGAATCCTCAGGCCGTCAGTGATTACAAAAACAATCCGAAGAAAAAACAGGCATCCCTGGGCTTTTTACGAGGCGCGGTCATGAAAGCCAGCCAGGGCAAGGCCGATCCGAAACTCGTTGGTGAGATTCTGGAAGCCAGGCTCAATGCGCTGGCGGCGGATGGTGCGTGACGGGGACGACGAATGGTCAAACAACGTCTTTACGGTTGGATTGCGGGCGGTATTGCCGCCGCCGGCATTCTTTTGGCCGGACCATTTGCCGAAAGCTATCCGAAAAACAATATTGGCTCAACGCATCTGAAAGTCTATACCGCTCCGGGATTTTATACATTCCATACGGATGTGAGCCTGAAAAAGCTGCGGCAAATCTGGCTGCGGATGAATTTTGTGGCCGAGGCGTATCAACGCCGGCTCCACGGAATTTTCGGCGGCGCGGTTACCCGCAAACTCCCCTTTTTTATTTTCAAAAATGCCCATGAATATTATGCCGACGGCGGAATGCCCGGCAGTGCGGGGGTGTTTGAAAACAATTACACCGGCCAATGGCTCATGGCCATTGGCCAGGGACGTCTGAATCATCAGATCTGGCACATCATCCAGCATGAGGGTTTTCATCAGTTCACCTTCGCCTTTATTCATCGGTTTCTTCCTCCCTGGGCGAACGAAGGAACCGCGGAATTTTTCGGAGAAGGACTGTTTACCGGATCGAGTTTTATCACCGGCTGGATACCGCCCTACCGCGAAGCGCGGATTAAATATGAAATTAAACACAACAAATTTAAAACCATTCACGCCATGCGTGAAATGAGCTACAGCCAATGGAACGATGTGCTCATGGGCACGAACTATGATGAAGCATGGTCGATGATTTATTTTCTCGCGTATGCCAATCATGGCCGTTACGCGGTACCATTTACGCAATATCTGCGGCTGTACCGCCATGGCTTTGATGCGGAAACGGCATGGGATCGGGTGTTTGGTGATAATGATCTGGCGTTTCAGCGACTTTACGTCAAATACTGGATGAACCTGCCACCCAATGCCACCGCGGAACTTTATGCCCGGGTGCAGACGCAGTCGCTTACCAATTTTCTTGCCCGGGCCGTCACACTTAAGCAGCGCTTTTATTCCGCAAAGCATTTCTTTTCCGCCGCCCGGGATGGCTCGTTAAAGGTTTATCATTTTCCCAATCGGCTGTGGCTGCCGCCAAGCCTGCTGAACCATGCGCTGCGTGAATCCACTTATGTTGGAAGCTGGTCGATAGATTCAGCCGCAGGTTTGCCGAAGTTAATCTGCACCATGCCCGATGGCACCAGGCTCATCGGCAGCTTCCATATTTCCGATCAGCAACCCGAGGACACCCGCGTAAAAGTAATCTGGCCCAAAAGCGCCGCACACGCCGACAATGCACTGGAAACGGTTGCGCAATAACGCAAATGCCTGAACCGCCCCGCAACCGCCCGAAGCGATACCATAGATATTTGCCGGCGCTTGTGCGGCCTTGCGATCCGCATCATGTTCGACCGCCGCATTGCCCGTTTGGGCTTAATACTCCACAAAGGGCAATTCAGCCGCGGTTGGAACATATCCCGTGCTGCGGCTGTTATTGAGCGTATTTTTATCCAGTCCGAGGGCTTGAACAATGGCATCAAGATCGTCCGCGACTTTTACCGGCTTGTTGCTCATGCGCCCCCAGGTTTGCTGCGCTTCAGGCTGCTTGGCCAGCTTGGTATTCACCCCGGTGTGGTAATAAACCGTGGCGTCGGGATCTTTCAGGCCGTGGCCGGTCAACACGCAGGCAACGCGTTCATGCCGGGAAATAATATTGCGAGCCAGCAACTGCTGCAGTCCGGCAATCGTGGCGGCACTGGCCGGTTCGCAGCCAAAGCCAAAGCGTCCGATCATGGCTTTGGCTTCGAGAATTTCTTCATCCGTCACCTGCGCCACGACACCATTCATGATATGCAACGCCCGCAGAGCTTTCTTCAGATTCACCGGATGGCCAATTTCAATCGCCGATGCCACGGTATGGGCGTGAATTCCCTCACGCTCCATGCGTTTATACCACTCGGCTATAACCGCCTGATCCACGCGCCCGCCGTTCCATGTCAGCCCACCGGAGACCAGTTCGTGCAGCGTGTTGGCACCCGTGGCGTTAATCACCGCCAGACGCGGAATGCGCTTGATAAGGCCCAGTTCGCGCAATTCAAAAAAGGCTTTGCCAAATGCGGAGCAATTGCCGAGATTTCCTCCCGGCACAATAATCCAATCCGGTGCTTCCCAGTTCAAAGCCTCTAAAATGGGGTACATGATGTTTGTCTG
>JAKAYZ010000081.1 GCA_021816165.1 Planctomycetota bacterium
GTTCACCAGAGCATTTTCAATAATTCCTGGAAGCATGTCGGCATCAATGGCCCCGACCGGCCGGACGCTGTCCCAGCTTTCCAGCAACCATGCCAAATCCTGAAGTTTATCCGCCAGTACGCCGGCTCCAATATGATCGCTACGTTGCGTAGCACCGGACCGCATTCTCTCGGCAGCCGCACGCAGATCCTGGGAACTTTGCCCGGCTTGCATAATTTCCCTAAGCGTGCGATCCAGAGTTGCCAGAAACCCCGGCAGATGCGCTACCTGATGATAGGCGATCAGATTTCCCCGACATCGCTGCACCGCCCGTGCCAGTAACAATTGCCGGCCTATCGGGGAGAGTTCCGGCCCCAGGGGTAGATGCAGTTCCTCGGCAAGAAATCGGCACAGTCGCCGAAATCCCACCACCCGAATACGGAAACTTCCCGCCAGCGATGCACTGGCAACGAGCCGTTGCTCGGACATGAATGTTCCCTGCTCCGGCACAACCCACAGCAACAGCGGCCCCAGCGGATCCGCGTGCGAAGCGGCAGAAAGTGCATCCACGCAAAATCGCGTCTTGCCCGTTCCCGCACGACCCATCACAAATTGAACCGCCATAATGTTACCCCCATAACACGCCCCGACCGCCTTGAACATAGACGCAATCGCCCGCCAATGCAAGAGTTCAGGGGATACAACCGGTAAACGCCCGCGTGGCAATATTTCCGGGTCACAGGGGCGTGCGGATGAACTTCACATAGCCGCCGGCTTTGCCGGTGGTGGAACGCACCTTGATCGCACCCCACTGCCATTGGAGCAGGCGGTGTGATCGACCGTTATTTCGGCACCCCAGCAAGAATGTCCACGCCCCGGACAGCATCAATGGCGCGACACGGCTTGACACCGTTCGTCTAACGTGCTAAAATTTTAGCATAGTTATGTTTTCTGTAATACCGGGAGTGCTATGAAGCCTCACACGACCACGCATTTAAGTCGCCGGGAACGGCAGATCATGGATATTCTTTATGCCCGTGGCCACGCGACGGTAGCGCAGGTGCGAGCCTCACTTCCCGACGCACCTGGCTACTCTGCGGTGCGGGCTTTGCTGCGCATTCTCGAGGAAAAGGGACACGTGCAGCATCGCTGCGAAGATGGGAAATACATTTACATGCCGCAGCAGGCGCGCACCGAAGCGGGCAAGTCGGCATTGCGACGCCTCGTAGAAACCTTTTTTGACAGTTCGACCTCCAAAACCGTCGCAGCGCTGCTGGACGGCTCAGATGCCACCTTGTCAGATGAACAGCTCGATGAAATGTCGGACATGATCGCCCAGGCTCGTGCGAGGAGAAAACGCCATGATCGCAAATGATTTTCCCGGAACTTCATTGTCATTGGAACTGCTTGCTGTTCTTGGTGATGTTCTGATCAAGGGCACCGTAATAATGTTCGCCGCCGGATTGATTACCGCCGCCATGCGCAAAACCTCGGCTGCGGCGCGCCATCTGGTATGGGCGATTGCCCTGTGCGGTGTGCTGGTGTTGCCGATGCTCTCGGCAGAAGTGCCCACGCTCCGGCTTCCGATTCTGCCGCGGATTACAGCCGTTGCCCCGGTGAACTTGCCGGCGTTGCGTCTGCGTAGCTTGTCGGTCCATGCCACTGCCGTTCGTCCGCTTCCCGTTGGAACCGTTGGCGTAGCCGCTGATCGTCATGCCATGCCGCGACTCCGCAAGACGGCGGGTGTGGTGGCTGCACCGCAGAGTGCAGCAGTTGTGGCCCCGCACCGCGATACTACGGCTGTTGCCCCAGCCGCCAAGACAGGCGGGTTGGCCGCGATGACATGGCACCGAATGGCCAATCACTGGCCAGTGCTGCTTTTGGCGATTTGGGGGATAGGCGTGATCGCTATTGGTTTGGCCGGGTTAATCGGCCATTTGAGCGTGGCTCGGCGGCTTGCGCGGGCGCGAACAATTTCGACTGGTCCCATTGCGCAGCTGGCGGGCGAAATTTGCCATGAGCTTAAGTTACGTCGGCCAACCCGCATTGCACTGGATGAAAACCTGCGTATTCCGTTGGCACACGGGGTTTTTCGCCCGTGTGTGCTACTGCCCACTGCGGCAGAATCGTGGCCACGTGAAAAATTGCGGACCGTTTTGCTCCATGAGTTCGCTCATGTGGCACGATGGGATTGTGCCAGTCTCTTCTGCGGCCTGATTGCCTGCATACTGCATTGGCCGGATCCGTTGGTATGGTGGGGCTGGCGGAGTTTGCGCAGCGAATGTGAACGGGCCTGCGACGACGCAGTGCTGCGTTGCGCAACAGCACCGACAGACTATGCGGAAAATTTATTAGCCATCGCTCGCAGTTTGCATTCCGCCGCGCTATCACCGCCGCTTCCCGCAACCTTGGCCATGGCCCGGCCTTCGGAACTGAAAGGCCGCATCGCGGCAATTTTAGATGATCGCAAAAACCGCCGCCCCATAGGAGTGAGGCTGGCGGTAGGAATGCTGATCGGCGGTACGCTGGTCGTAGCGTCTTGTGCCGCGCTGCATCTGCAAGCGAGTCCTCCATTGCCAAGCTCGCATCCCGGCAATACACGGGCCGCCGCGACGGCTCCAGCGCGCAAAACCATGACACTCACTGTGATTGACAAGCAAACCGGCAAACCGCTGGCGTGGGTAAAAGTAATATTATGGAACGGCTCTATGCTGCGAACCTCCGTGCGCGGGATTGTTGATATCCCGTTGCTGAAAGCGTCCCCGACTTCCATCCTTAACCTTCAGATCGAGAAACCCTCCTACGTACCGATGGAATTATCATGGAATTCTCAAAACTCTGCGGCCACGCGGATACCGGCGCGTTACACGGTTAAGATGTGGCGCGGTAAAACCATTTCAGGCCGTGTGGACGATGATCTGGGAAATCCTATTGCCGGTGCGCACGTTCAAGTTTGGTGGGACACTGGTCCGCAGACGCCATCCTTAGAGCGAATAGACGCCTACCCGATCTCGACAGTGACTGACGCCCAGGGATTTTGGCATTGTGCGGGCGTTCCGGTGGGGCGTCTGAAGGGAATTAGCCTGGGCGTATGGGATTATAATTACGTGTGGGGCAGCTTGCACCAGACAGGAGCGTTCAGCGGATATGTGCCACTACGGAAATTTAAGGATCTCCGCACATTCCTCAACGGCCGGGCGGTATACACACTCCAACGTGGCGTCATGGTGCATGGGGTAGTCCGTGGACGAGATGGAAAACCGGTTGCGGGGGCGAAGGTTGTGCTGGGAATGGATCGCATTGCCACGAACGTGCCGTCGCCACTGGTGACGGACAAACTTGGACGCTTTGCCTTCGCCGTAAAACCCTACCGATTGGTATTCGTAACGGCCACCGCAAAGGGCTACGGACCGCGTCTCATACGGTTCAATGCCGGACAAAAACCATCTAAGCTTTTGATCAATCTCCCGGCACCGCGGCTACTGACCGGAAAGGTGGTCGGACCCTCGGGTCGACCGATCCCTGGGGCCTTGGTATACCCCGATCGGTGGCGCGACTGCCGCACGCTGATGCATACCATGCGATCGGATTACCAGGGGCGTTTTCTCTGGAACGACGCACCTGGCGGGCAAATATTTGTTAATGCGCAGGCCCCTGGCTACGCCTACGCAATGGACATTCCAATCCACGCAGGCTCCAAGAACCGTGTTGTACTGCGATACCAGGTCACCGTGCATGGCACAGTGGTTGATGCCGGGACCGGTAAGCCGATCAACAAATTTCGCGTGATCGGCGGGTTCGGATCAGCTCCGGCCAGTCCGGGCGGGGCACCGCAAGTTTTCTGGAACACGCGATCTCCGCAAAATGTTGTCGGTGATGGGCATTTTGTATATCGGCCATTTGGTCAATTCCCCATGTACGAGATTCGGATCGAAGCCAACGGCTACGGCCCTGCGGATTCCAAACTGTTTAACAGCAATGTGCGGAATGTCTACCTGCACTTCAAGCTCAGGCCGGCAAGGACTATTACCGCGGCCATCTTGAATCCGGATGGCGCTCCCGCAGCCGGGGCAAAGGCGTTGCTGGTACCCGCGGGCCAGGGTGCCACCATAGGATTCCGACCGTTTGCATTGCCGCAAGGGAATATAAGCCGCGTTGCCGACCACCACGGCCTGCTGAGTTTTCCGCCGCAGGCGAGTAATTTTCAGGTAGCAATACGTGATCACGATGGCTATGCGGTCGTTACACGGGCCGGATTTTCAAGATCGAAGGTCGTGCGGTTGTTGCCCTGGGGCCATGTCCATGGTCGACTGCTGTTCGGTTCCGAGACTGCGCCTGGGCAGACCGTCGTGGTCGATTCGCCGGCTGGCAAGTACCTACCCGTTTTTCAAGGGATCCTATGGTCCCGCCTGATAAAAACGAATTCAAAGGGTGAGTTTGTCTGCAAACAACTACCAGCGGGTGAAACATCGGTACGGCTGATTATCTGGGAGCCGGGCAGCGGTATGACAGCCTTTACGCATGGCGGTAATCTCAATGATACGATCAGGGTACAAGCCGGGAAAACCAGTGATGTTACGCTCGGAGGAAAGGGACGATGCGTGACGGGTCGAGTGATTATTCCGTCGGCGTTCGCACGCAGGCGCCATTGGCACTTCGGCGTGGCCCAGGCCGGAATAAAAGGCCCGCCTTTACCATTTCCCAAGGATGTTCGAGCCAGCACCAACGCAGTACAAAATAGATGGATGCGGACATTTCTCAAGACGCCTGCGGGGAAGACTTGGATCTCCAATGATGATCGCTGGGCAAAGACGCACGGGGAATTCTACTTTTTCATCGTCAAGCCCGACGGCCATTTTCTCATTCCTGATGTCGTGCCTGGGAAATACCGAGTGTACGTGACCGTTCTCGACGGTCGAAAACCGACACCTATGATGGCATCTCCTATGATTCCTCCTCTCGCAGTTGCGAAGGCGACGTTTACGATGCCGCCCATCCCCGGCGGCGTGACGGATGTGCCGCTGAAAATTCCGCCGCTGAAGCTTGTGCGGGTGAAAACTGCGAAGCCCGCTGATCCACCGGTACCCGCGCCGAAGCGCGTGCCTGCGGTTAAGACCGTGCCCGCGATGGATATAATGGCAGCACCGCCCGCCCAGGGGCGCAAAACCATGGAACTCACTGTTATCGACAAGCAAACCGGCAAGCCCCTGGCGGGGGTGAAAGTGGATTCTCAGGTAGACTTTGGCGGTGGCACTGAAACCGTTACGGACGCGCACGGTCGTGCGAACGTCGCGCTGCCGCGGGCGCGTTCAGCGTGGCTGCAGATTTTCCTCAAGGCGCGGCATTACGTTTGGCAGCAACTTATCTGGGGCTCGCACAACGGCAACCCAACGCAAATCCCCTCAAGCTTTACCGTGGCCATGCCCCGCGGCACCAGAATTTCCGGGCGCGTCGTGGATGATGCGGGTCATCCTATTGCCGGTGCGCACGTTATGCTCTGGATCAACGCCAAAGCGGAGGCACCCCATGAAAAGCCTTTTGTCGTGCCGATCAATCTGCGGACAAACAGGGACGGTGCGTGGCATTATGATGGGATCCCGGCGACCGGCGTTAAGAACATCGGCGTAGGCGTGTGGGATTACCAATATGTACGGAATACTAACAATTTCATGCCGTTTGTCTCGAATCTGACTAAGCTGCGCAACGGCACGGCCATTTCCGTTCTCCAACGGGGCGAAATGGTTAAAGGACTGGTGGTGGGACAGAACAATGCGCCGATTGCCGGTGCCCGCGTAGTAATCGGGTCAGATATCTGGGGATCCAACACCCCGCCGGCGATGACCACCGACGCCAAGGGGCAATTTGCTTTTGCAGCCAAGCCGGGTAAGCGGGTGGTTGTCACGGCAATATCCAAGGGCTGCAGTCCCATGCTGTTGAAATTTATCATGGGTTCAAGACCCCGTGAAATTGCGCTGAAACTTCCCCGGCCGCAAATACTGGTTGGGCGTGTTGTCAATCCGGTTGGCCAACCATTGGCAGGGGCGACGGTTCTCATCGACACATGGCGGGGGTGCCGCACCATTATGCATCAGATGAACACGGACAGCCGGGGCAGGTTCACATGGTACAGCGCCCCGGCAGGCAAACTTCTCGTGGAGGTGTTGGACAACAACTACGCCTCCAGAATGCGTGCTCCCGTTCAAGCCAATAGCCACGACAATGTCGTCACCTTACACTACGCAGTTCGTGTTAACGGTACCGTGGTGGATGCCCTCACCAGTAAACCGGTTGATAAATTCACAATTATTCGCGGCTGTGTTTTTGCATCTACAGCTGCTAACGTGCCGGGTGGGATGCAAATATCCTGGGACCGGATGTATCCCAAAAAAATCACTGGTGATGGGCACTTCATTTATACCTTGCCCACGCAGCGCGCGGGCTATGCGCTGCGCATCGCGGCACCGGGCTATCGTCCCGCAGTTTCCCGACTGTTTCATAATAATAAACCAACAGTTCATCTGGTGTTCAGACTGACCGTCGCGCCGGAAATCACGGCAAACGTTTTGAATCCCAACGGGTCGCCTGCTGCGGGGGCCAAAGCGATATTGATTCCGGCGGGTCAAAATGCCACGATTCATTTAACGACGTGGAACCAGACCCAAGGCGACAGCACAACCCGGACTCGGGCGGATGGCCGGATGAATTTTGAGCCGCAGCGGGGAAATTATCAGATTGTCGTTTACGACAAATCGGGTTCCGCTGTTTTATCGCGATCACAGATGCCCAAGTCAGGCACTATCCACCTGACGAAATGGGGGCATATTCAGGGCCTGCTGCTATTTGGCACCAAGCCGGGAGCCAATAAAAAAATTCTCGCCTATTGCGATATCCGCTTGGATTCCAAACCTGGAGCCTCTTACTCCGGCGTCTCATGGTGGGTGACGGCTCGGACAGATTCGGGCGGCCGATTCAAGATTTCCCGCTTTCCCGCTGGCAAAGCATCCGTCCAAATGCGGATTTCAGGCCCGATGGCGGGTGAATCGGGAGCGCTGGGCTGCCCCGTTACCGTCCCGCCCGGGACAACTGTTAAGGTAACGCTGGGAGGCGTTGGGCGAACAGTGGAGGGGCGCATCGCAGTTCCTCAATCGCTGGCGGCATTTCGCGGCTGGTATTTCGAGATGGCCGACGCCGAAACCAAGCCCCTAACTTGGCCCATTCCGGCCAGTGTAAAGCACGGCACTGATGCGCAGCAATCCCAGTGGTTTAACAAGTTTTTCGCTACCGCTGCCGGCAAGGCCTTCTTTGCGCGCTATCAATTATGGAGGCGAACGCAGCTCCACGATTATCCCTTTGTTATCAACGCAAATAATACTTTCACCATTCATGATGTGGTTCCGGGAACATACGTAGTTACAGCGATCGCGGCCAATCCAGCCGTCACGGTGCCCATGCAGTTCGGTTCTACCGACCAAACCATCGGCACAGTTGACGGCACCTTCACGGTACCGCCCCTCCCCGGCGGCGTGACGGATGTGCCGCTGAAAATTCCGCCGTTGAAGCTGGTGCCGGTGAAATCCGCCAATCCTTGAAGTGGCTGGCGTTGGTTC
>JAKAYZ010000082.1 GCA_021816165.1 Planctomycetota bacterium
GGCTGCCCATGATTGAAAATCACGTCCGTATGCTGGCGTGGTACAAAGTGCGCCAGGCCGGTATGAGTTTCCCGTTTCCCATCCGCACGGTGGAAATGTCCGACTCTACCGCCCACCAGAAGGCTGCTACCGACCGCATATTGCAGGGCCGGGTAGCCACCCTGCAGAAGGTAAAGCTGCTGACACCCTTTTCCGCGGAAGAACTTTCTGTGCTCGCCTCGCAGGCGGCGGTAAAAATTTATGAAGACCAGCAGATGGTCTACAAGCAGGGTGATGTCGGCAACACGTTGATGGTGGTGGCAATGGGGCGGGTTGAACTTTCCATCGAGGGGGAAGGCGGGCAGTTGCACGTTGAAACCCTTGTCGCCGGCGATTGCTTTGGAGAATTCAGCGCCTGCCTGGGCGACGCCCGGGCCGGAACCGTCCGTGCTTTACAGCCCACCACCTGCCTGGAAGTACCCAATGCCGCCCTGCAAAAGGTGTTCAAAGGTAACGGGGCGGCTATGGAAAAACTGTGCGAGCTTATCGCCCAGCGGCATGAAGGGCGCATCCGCCTGTTGAAGGAACTGCAATTATCCGAAGATGATCGGCTGGCCAACGCCAGCCTCAATTATTCCATGTTGAGCCGAATGAAAAAGTTTTTCAATTTTGGCCCGTAAGCCCGCCGCGCCCGTCCCTATACATTTGCCCCTCATCGCATACAATTGACAGGTTGCTGAAAACCGGCTGGGGCAGTCGGTTGCAGCGGGGATGCAGGTTGGTTTTTAGGAATGCGACGTGGTAGCAGAATCAGACATTTTTGATATTACCATCATCGGTGGCGGCCCGGTAGGGCTTTACGGTGCCTATTACGCCGGACTCCGGCAAATGCGTACCAAAATTATCGACTCTCTCGATCAACTCGGCGGCCAGCTTGCCACCCTGTACCCCGAAAAATACATCTACGACGTGGCCGGGTTTCCGAAGGTGATTGCCCGCGATCTGGTGAAAAATCTCGTTGATCAGGCCCAGCAGTATGAGCCTGATGTGCGTTTGTCCCAAACGGTTAAGACGCTGGAACGCGATGAATCGCAGCAGTGTTATGTGGTCACCTCCGATAAAGAGGTGCACCGCACGCGGACGCTTCTGATATGCGCCGGTGCCGGTGCATTCCAAGTTCGCAAGCTGACTCTTGCGGATGCTGCCCGCTGGGAAGGGCGCGGCATTTACTATGCCGTTGGATCGAAGCAAGTCTTTGCGGGCAAAAGACTTCTAATCATTGGCGGCGGCGATTCCGCACTTGACTGGGCCATGAACCTGCACGACACCGCTTCCCACATCACCATCATCCATCGGCGGAACCAATTTCGTTCCCATGAGGACAGTATTTCCAAAACAATGGCAATGGGTGTGCCAATTTTGACTTTTTGGGAGTTAAAAGCCCTCCAAGTGACCGATAACAACTTGGTAGGGGCAGTGCTGGTGAATAACCAGACCCATGAAGAGCGGACAATCCATGTCGACGCTATTTTGCCTCAACTGGGTTTTGTCAGTTCGCTGGGTGCCATCAAAGACTGGCCGATTAAGGTGCAGGGGCATTCCATCATGGTTGACCAAAAAATGCAGACCAACTTGCCGGGGGTGTTTGCCGCCGGAGATGTGGCCGGGTTTGATGGGAAGCTCAAACTTATTGCGACGGGTTTCGGAGAAGCGGCAACTGCGGTAAACTTTGCCAAGACTCTGCTGGACCCGAAAGCCAAAGCGTTCCCGGGTCACTCCAGCGAGATGGGGCCCCAGACGCTCACGACGATTGTGCCCGGAACGCACGCAACTGTCGTGTAAGATGTGCGTATTAGCCACGAATGGATTCGTGGGTCGCACGCCCGACAAACGTGGTCTGGAGAAAGTTGGATGTTTCATGGTTGAAACGCTTTCACAGCCCGCCCAGTGCAGTAAGGTAACGTGTGAGACATTGAAAGTTCGCGGACTGAAAACATTCAAAACGATAGGCGTGGTGGTCATGGCCACCATGCTCGTATCGGTTTGGCCCGGTTGTAAGGATAATACCGCCGCGGTTAGTTCCAGCCGCGTACCCCGACCGTCAGCACTGTCCGTGCCGTCCGCATTCCGGGCCTTGCCTGTTTCAACTGGCAAAGCCGTCATGGTTGACCCCGTGCGCAGTAATCTCTGGGCCAGAGCCCGCTGGTACACACTTGCACACGTGCAGGGAAAACCAGCCGCCACACAGGCCGCCGCGTATTACACGCCAAACAATCTTTACATTGCCATCAATGCGGCGGGTTCCGCGGTCTCGTCCGCGTCGATCCCACCGGCGAAACTTTGGCGGCATAGCTGTGCAGAAGTCTGGCTGGATACCACCCGCCGTCAGACGGGAATGAATTTTTACGAAATTGTTGTCGCCCCCAATGGCCGGGTAAATCAGGTGTGGCATAAATCCGGGTCACCACCCCATCCTCTGGCGAGCGGCAAAGTTAATTTTGACCATCCTTTCGCCTCAATTCCTTGGCAGACGCCGGGCTTGGTGGCGCGCACATGGCCGCACCTCCACACCCTTAAACCGGGCTGGAGCGCTGTGGTGAAAATACCACTCAAAAATTTGCCGCGGGCATTGGCCAGCACCTGCCGACCCGGCGCTCGCTATCGCATCAATGTATTACGTTATCAATGGAAGCACCGGCACGGCACCGCCCGGCTGGATCAGGCCAGCCTGTTTCCGGTGGCTGCGGGTTGTCAGCCCTTTGCCCCATACCGTATGGGCCGACTGGTACTGGGCCATACCGCGGGCAATGATCTGGCCCTGCTCACCGCGCCCGGAAAATGATCGGCATTGGTCCGGCCCTGATCGTGCCGTCAGTCGCCTGTAAGCCGGCTGCCACCCTTTCGGGCCTGAAATTCCATGATATATTTACCTTCTCCGGCACAGATATTGAAAGAAACAGCCCGTGGCCGGCGTTCTACCCTCAGAGGCGGCACCCCGCCTCAGTAAGCTGGGCAATTTGATGGAGTTAAAGCCCGTGGAGTCAAACACAGTTAAGCTCTCAATTATCGCCCCGGCGTTCAATGAAGTTGATAATGTCGGGCCGCTGGTGGAACGCATCAGTGCCGTCTTCACTCCGCTGGGCTTCCCATTTGAGGCGATCATCGTGGATGACTGCAGCACCGACGGCACCCGCGAAAAGCTGCTGGAACTTGCCCGGCAGTACGCCTTTCTTCGAGTGATCCGGCTGGAAAAAAACAGCGGACAGACAGCCGCCATGGACGCCGGCTTCCGCAATGCCCGCGGCGAGATATGGGGCACCGTTGATGCCGATATGCAAAATGATCCTGGCGAAATACCCCGTCTGATGGAAATGCTCAGCCCCGAAGTGGATATGGTCAACGGATGGCGGAAAAAACGCAGCGATAACGCGCTGCGTCTGATTCAGACCCGCATTGCCAACGGCATTCGCAATTGGCTCAGTGGCGAAAACATTCAGGATTCCGCCTGCTCGCTCAAAGTGTACAAACGCCAATGTCTCGACGGACTGACACTTTACAAGGGGATGCACCGCTTTTTTCCGACTCTGGTAAAAATGCGGGGCTTCAAGGTTATCGAGGTACCTGTGAGCCATTATCCGCGTGCCCACGGCACCACCAAGTATAAATTCGGCAGCCGGGTCATCCGGGCCTTCATTGATCTGCTCGCCGTTCGCTGGATGAAAAAGCGGCAACTGCGCTACACCTGCCGTGAACTTACCCCGGCAAATCCGGAAGTCTCAACTCAACCCGCGACCGTGCCGGGCGTATAATAGTTACGACTGGGCCGAGGGTGAAACTGGCCCGGCATTTTTATTGTATTTGTGTTAAATTCAGGTGACCATGCTGATACATCCAACCGCCGTCATAGACACTCAGGCGCACATTGACCCGACCGTAAAAGTCGGTCCCTATACCGTGATTGAAGGGCCCGTCAAAATAGGCCCCGATTGTCATCTGCACAGTCATGTCAAGGTGACCGGGCGTACCACCATAGGCAGTGGCAATACCATTCACAGTTTCGCAGTCATCGGCGATACGCCGCAGGATTTAAAATTCAAGGAGCAACTCAGCGAACTTGTCATCGGCAGCAACAATATCTTCCGCGAGCACACGACAGTTCATTGCGGTACCAATGGCATAACGCGTATAGGGTCCAATTGTTTTTTCATGGTGGGCAGCCACGTCGGGCATAATGCCGAGGTACATGACTTTGTCACCATGGTGAATGGTTCACGCCTGGGTGGTCACTCGACGGTATTTGAACGGGCCATCGTAGGGGCCGGGTGCGCCATCCATCAAAACGCGCGGGTGGGGCGTTTGGCGATGGTGACCAACAATACGGCCCAATTGGGCGATGTTCCACCCTATTGCATATCCATGCATACGGCGGTCGTCACACAGATCAATCATATCGGCTTGCGCCGCTCGGGTATGAGCAAAGACGCCGTCAACGCCATCCGCCAGATGTTCAAATTGCTGATGCGCGACCTGGCCGGCATCCCCTTGCCGCGTGCGGTGGATAAACTTTCGCCTGAACTTCTTGCCCATCCGGAGGTGCGCGAATTTGTCGATTTTGTTAAATCCACAAAGCGCGGAGTTGCCAAATTTCAGCCATGGTCGCAAACCACGGAAGAGAAAGGCACCGCCGATGCCACCCATACGGATGATAACGACGGCCAAAACGCATGAAGCACCCGCCCGCCAACACCCTGCGCCTGCTTGATGCCGCCGCCAACCGGGCCCGCGAGGCGGTACGCTGCCTCGAAGATGCGGCGCGGTTTATGCTTTCCGATCGCGAAACGTCGGCATCATTAAAAGCAATTCGGCATGACCTGATCGCCGCCCTCAAACCTCTGGGGTTAACCGATGCCGTTGCCTGCCGCGATATCGAAGGCGATATCGGTAAAAATATTAAACACTCCGCCCAACTTCAATTGCAAAGCGCGGCGTCGGTGGTTGATGCGGCATTTGGTCGCGCCAGCGAGGCGTTGCGTTCTCTGGAAGAATTTGCCAAAACCATCGATCTCTCCGCCGCCCGGAAGCTGGAAGCATTGCGCTATCAGCTTTATGGGGCGGCCAAAGTGTTGCAGATGGCGTGCAGCCAGATCGGGCGTCTGCCAACCGCCATGCTGTGCGTTCTGATTACCGAATCCCTCTGTCGGCACAATTGGATTCAAACGCTGGATGCCGTATTGGCCGGTGGGGCTGATATGGTGCAACTGCGTGAAAAAAACCTCGATGGCGGCGAACTTTGTAAACGGGGCCAATGCCTGGTTGAGCGCTGCCGCCGGGCAGGAAGTGTACCAGTTATTAATGACCGTTTTGACGTTGCTCTGGCGTGCGGGGCCGGCGTGCATGTGGGCCAAAGCGACATGCCCTGTGCAACGCTGCGCAAACTCGCCCCCGCCGAAATGATCATCGGTGTATCCACCAGCCGATTGGATGAAGCCCATCAGGCCGTCCGCGATGGTGCCAGCTATATTGGCGTCGGCCCCATGTTTGCCAGCCGGACCAAAGCCAAACCCGACTTGGTCGGTGTTTCCTACGCCCGGCAGGTGGCTGGTGCGCCGATACCCATCCCCGCGCTGGCCATCAGCGGCATTACACTTGATAATATTGGCCAGGTGATGGCGGCCGGCGTGCGGGCCGTGGCGGTCAGCAGTGCCATAATCGGCACCGACGATCCGGCGGCCGCGTGCCGATCATTCAAGCAGGCCCTCGCCGCAGGCGAAACGTAAATGGGGGGTGTGCGGGTGCAATTTGAGGCTCAGGAGCCATCGCTTGGCGGACGACCGTAAAACCTCCACCCAACCATCAAGCCATCGCCATGTTATCTCCAACGCCAACCTGATTTCCCGCCTGACCATGGCATCGCGGGTGTTTGGCCTGCTGCGGGATAAAATCTGCAGCTACTTCCTCGGCGTCGGTGTTGTCTGGTCCGCCTTCTGGATGGGGTTTCAAATTCCCAACCTCTTCCGCCGCATTTTCGGCGAAGGGGCTCTGACCGCCCTTTTCGTGCCTGCTTATACCAAGTTGCGGTCGGAACAGGGGGTGGCCGCTGCCGATCAATTTGCACGGTCGGTGCTCGTGCTGCTGGCGCTGGTTCTCGCCGCCATCACCATCATCGGCGAATGTGTGGTATTGCCGCTGGCACTCAATAATAATCTATTGCCTGAAAACCGCCTCGCCGCCGGCATGATCGCGCTGATGCTGCCCTACACCATGGCCATCTGTGTGGTGGCTTTGCTTGGGGCCTTCGCAGCCGTGCACAACAGGTTTGCCAGTCAAAGCCTCGCACCCATCACCACCAGCATACTCATGGCCCTGGGCGCAGCCCTGCCGGCCATGTATTTTGCCCGCCACGCACCCCTTTCAGACCGCATCTGGTGGGTGGCGGCGGCTGTACTGGCATCCGGTGTCGTGCAGTTGCTCATGCTGGGGATAACGGCACACCGCAGCGGTCTGCGCTGGGGCCGCCTTGAATTTTCATCTCCGGCCGTCAAATCCGTCATTCGCCAGATGGGCGTGATGGTGGTGGGTTTCTCGGCTGTGCAGATCAACACTTTTCTCGATTCGCAAATCGCGTGGTGGTTTTCTCCCGATGGCCATCAGGGTAGCCATTATTTACATATTGGATCATGGCACGTTCATCTGCCCATGCTCACCGGTGCTTTGGGCAAGCTCTCCGTGGCCCAACGCATCTATATGCTGCCCGTTGGTGTTTTCGGTGTGGCCATTGCCACCGCCGTCTTTCCCCGTCTTTCGGCATTGGCTGCAGAGTCCCGCCTTGATGATCTAAAGGAGCTGTTGCGCGGGGCGTTTCGTCGCGGATTGTTTCTAAGCATACCCGCCACCGTCGGTATGATTATTGTCGCCCATACGCTGATTAGCGCCATTTACCTCGGCGGACACGTTTCTGCTGCCGATGTGGCACGCGCCACGCGGGCGGCACGGTGGTTTTGCGCCGGCATCTGGGCCTTTGAATTGCAAATGATCCTGATACGTGTGTTTTACGCCTTTCATGATTCCCGCACGCCGATGAAGGTGGCACTTGCCGCCGTCGCACTTAATCTGGCCTTGAATGTGCTGCTTATCTGGCCGCTGGGCGTCGCCGGTATCGCCGCCAGCACCACGATATCGGCCATCTTTCAATGCGTGTTATTGCTATCGCTGCTGCGCCGGCGCATCGGCCATCTGCAACTGCGCAGTACAGGCGGCATGCTGCTGCGCGTGCTGGTTGCAACGGCGGCCATGGCGGCGGCGGCACTCGCCGTTGCGGCGGTATGCCACCGGTGGCTGCATGTGCTTCCCGCCCATCCCATCGTTGCCCACATTATTACGCTTTTATTTTTGGTTGGCGTGGCCGCTACCGTTTACGCCCTCGCAGCCCGCTGGCTGAATATTTCAGAATTGGCCCACGCGCCAATCATCGGCCGCTTCGCACACCGAAAGGGCACCAAGGCGCGGTCCGAAGTGTAAATCCCTATGCTCATTGTGCACCGAAACGCCCCCGTGCATGCCCGACGGCTGGACGG